>JAYNRW010000048.1:4082-9486 GCA_038114965.1 Flavobacteriaceae bacterium
CTATATCAGTAATTTTTTCACCTAACCACATTGCAAAAACACAACCAGTTACTAATATTATAACAGCAGGAATCATAAATGAAACACCTTTTCCTAAAACAAATGCTGCATCAGGAACACCAAGAGCACCTAAACCATATAAATATGCTGGTGCTTGAACAACACAAATTGCAATTGTTAACCAACGAGTTATTTGAGTAATTTTTTTTCTTCCGCTTTCACCTTCTTTTTGTAATTTTTGAAGATATGGAACAGCAACACCCATTAATTGAACAACAATAGATGCTGATATGTAAGGCATAATTCCAAGTGCAAAAACTGAGGCATTTGCAAAAGCACCACCAGTAAATGCATTTAATAACCCAAGAAGACCTCCACTTCCAGCAATTTTTGCATCAGCAATGATATTATAATCAACGCCAGGAAGAACAACTTGTGCTCCTAACCTATAAATAGCTAGAAAGAATAGAGTTATTAGAATTCTATTCTTTAGCTCATCTATAGCCCAAATATTTTTTAATGTTTCAACTAATTTTAACATCTATAATACTTTTACTTCACCACCAGATTTTTCTATCTGTGCTTGAGCTGATTTGGAAAACTTGTGTGCCTCAACTTTAAGAGCAGTCTTTAATTCACCTGATCCTAAAATTTTAACAAGATCATTTTTCCCAACCAAACCATTTTCAATTAGAACATTAATATTTACAGTTCCTTTTTTTATTTTTTTATTGTCAACTAACAACTGTAAGGCATTCAAATTTACAGGCTGATATTCAACTCTATTAATATTTTTGAAACCAAATTTTGGAATTCTTCTTTGAAGAGGCATCTGTCCACCTTCAAACCCAAGTTTTTTGGAATAACCAGATCTTGATTTAGCACCTTTATGTCCTCTAGTTGCTGTGCCACCCTTTCCGGAGCCCTGTCCTCTACCAAGTCTTTTTTTCTTGGTAGTAACTGAACCTTTAGATGGTGATAAATTAGATAATTCCATATTACTTAATTACAGTTATTAAATGTTCAACTTTTTTTATCATTCCTTCAATAGAAGGAGTTAATTTATGTTCAACAGTATGACCAATTTTTCTTAATCCAAGAGCTTCAAGGGTTCTTTTCTGATCAATCGGCCTGTTAATCTTGCTTCTAACTTGTTTAATCTTTATAGTACTCATAATTATCCGTTAAAAACTTTTTCTAAACTTATACCTCTTTCCTGAGCAACCTTATTAGCATCTCTTAACTGAAAAAGAGCATTGAATGTAGCCTTAACCACATTGTGAGGATTAGATGATCCTTGTGATTTTGATAAAACATCTTGAATTCCTACTGATTCTAAAACTGCTCTTACTGCACCCCCAGCAATAACTCCAGTACCCTCAGATGCAGGTTGAATATAAACTCTTGCTCCACCATGTTTTCCTTTTTGCTGATGTGGAATGGTAGAATTATATAAAGGAATTCTAACTAAATTCTTTTTTGCATCTTCAACAGCTTTCGAGATTGCAATAGAAACTTCCTTAGCCTTACCTAATCCATGACCTACAACTCCATTTTCATCACCAACAACTACAATAGCTGAAAAACCAAAAGCTCTACCACCTTTAGTAACTTTAGTAACTCTTTGAATACTAACTAATCTATCTTTAAGATCAAGACCACCTGGTTTAACAAATTCAGTATTTTTTTTATTCATAAACTTTAAAATTTAAGTCCTGCTTCACGAGCACCTTCAGCTAATGATTTAACTCTACCATGGTATAAATAACCGTTTCTATCAAAAGAAACTGATTTTATACCAGCCTTAATTGCTTTTTGTCCAATTGAATTACCTACAATTTTAGATATTTCAATCTTGTTAGTAGTTTCAATTTTTAATTCTTTGTCTTTTGATGATGCAGCAACGAGTGTTTTTTTATCAACATCATTTATAATTTGAGCATAAATTTCCTTATTACTTCTATAAACAGATAGTCTAGGTCTTTCATTAGAACCAAAAACAACTTTTCTAATTCTTTTCTTAATCTTATTTCTCTTAAGTGCAATTTTATTACTCATCTTTATTTTTTTAAGCAGATTTACCAGCCTTTCTTCTTATTTGCTCACCAACAAATTTTACTCCTTTTCCTTTATATGGTTCTGGCTTTCTAAATGATCTAATTTTGGCAGCTACCATTCCTACTAATTGTTTGTCATGAGACGTCAATTTAATTATAGGGTTTTTACCCTTTTCGTTAATAGTTTCAACTTTTACTTCAGAAGGTAACTCAAGAACTATATTATGAGAAAAACCTAATGCAATATCTAATTTTTGTCCACTGTTTGATGCTCTGTAACCAACCCCAACTAATTCAAGCTCTTTTGTAAATCCTTCATTAACACCAATAACCATATTTGCGAATAAAGATCTGTACAAACCATGTTTAGATTTATGATCCTTTGATTCTGAGTTTCTTGAAACTGTTATTATATTATCTTCTTTTGAAACAGAAACTCCATCAAATATCTGAGATAAAGAACCTAGCTTACCTGATACAACTAACTCATTAGAGTTAATTTCAACATTAACACCTTCTGGAACTACAATTGGACTGTTACCTATTCTTGACATAATTAATAAACGTTACAAATTATTTCACCACCTAAATTTTCTCTAGATGCTTTTTTACCAGTCATTAAGCCTTTAGAAGTTGAAATAATATTAATTCCAAGACCATTCAAAACTCTAGGAATGGAGGAACTATTTGTATATTTTCTAAGTCCTGGCTTACTTACTCTTTCTAATTTTTTTATAACTGGCTCTTTACTTAATTTATCATACTTTAAAGCAATTTTAATTGAGCCTTGAACTCCCACATCATCAAACTTATAATTAAGAATAAATCCTTGATCAAAAAGAATCTGAGTAATTTCTTTTTTCATTTTTGACATAGGAATTATAACAGTCTTATGACCTGCACGATTGGCATTTCTTAGTCTTGTTAAAAAATCTGCGATTGGATCTGTATTCATAATTTTAATTTATTTACCAACTTGCTTTTCTTACACCAGGGATTAAACCTTTATTAGCCATTTCTCTAAACATAACTCTTGACAACCCAAACTGTCTCATATAACCCTTTGGACGACCAGTAATTTTACATCTGTTGTGAGATCTAACAGGAGATGAATTCTTGGGAAGTTTTTGTAACCCTAAATAATCACCTGCTTCTTTTAAAGCCTTTCTTTTTGCCGCATAACGGGCACACATTTTAGCTCTTTTCACCTCACGGGCTTTCATTGATTCTTTTGCCATAGTTTAATTTTTTTTAAATGGAAGTCCTAATTCCTTTAATAAGCTTTGTGCTAATTTATCGTCATCAGTGGATGTAACAAAAGTTATATCCATACCTGAAATCTTATTAACTTTATCAATGTTAATCTCAGGAAAAATTATTTGCTCCGTTACCCCAAGGTTATAATTTCCTCTTCCATCAAATCCAGAAACTTTTATTCCTTGAAAATCTCTTACCCTAGGAAGAGCAGCGGTTATGAGTCTATCTAAGAACTCATACATTCTATCACCTCTCAAAGTAACTTTTACTCCAACAGGCATACCTTTTCTAAGTTTGAAGTTAGAAATATCTTTTTTTGACATTGTTGCAATTGCTTTCTGCCCAGAAATAAGTGAAATTTCATCTAAAGCATGATCAATTAATTTTTTGTCTGCAACTGCTGCACCAACACCTTTACTTATAACAATTTTTTTAAGTTTTGGAACTTGCATGATATTACCTAAACTATGATTATCCATCAAATTTTTAGTAATTACATCATTATACTCTTTTTTTAATCTAGGTACGTAACTCATAACTTAAATAATTTCATTTGATTTTCTAGAGAATCTCACCTTTTTACCGTCTTTCTCTGTTCTGTAACCTACTCTGGTAATCTCACCATCTTTAGTAACAAGAGAAATATTAGATAAATTTATTGGAGCCTCCTTTTCAGTTATACCACCCTTAGGATTATTAGCATTTGGTTTATTATGTTTTTTCACAAGATTGACACCTTCAACTAAAGCTGTATTTTTAGCTCTAAATACTTTAACAACTTTTCCTGTAGAACCTTTATGATCCCCAGCTAATACTTTTACACTATCTCCTACTTTAATTCTCATATTATAATACTTCTGGTGCTAATGAAACAATTTTCATAAAATTTTTATCTCTCAATTCTCGTGCTACAGGGCCAAAAACTCTGGTTCCTCTCATTTCACCAGCAGCATCAAGTAAAACACATGCATTATCATCAAATCTTATATATGAACCATCTTTTCTTCTTACCTCTTTTTGAGTTCTTACAACAACTGCAGTAGAAACTTGACCTTTTTTAACAGTACCATTGGGTGTAGCATTTTTAACACTTACTACAATTTTATCACCAAGAGAAGCATATCTTCTTTTGGTACCCCCTAGAACACGAATAGTTAGAACTTCTTTTGCTCCCGTGTTATCTGCAACTAATAATCTACTTTCTTGTTGTACCATTTATTTTGCTTTTTCAATAATTTGAACCAATCTCCAACATTTATTCTTGCTGATAGGTTTGGTTTCCATAATTTTAACTACATCACCTTCTCCACATTCATTTTTTTCATCGTGAACATGATATTTCTTTGTTTTCAGTACAAACTTCCCATATTTTGGGTGTTTAACTTTGCCTACTTCAGAAACAACTATAGACTTTTCCATTTTGTTACTTGTAACAACTCCAATCCTTTCTTTTCTTAAATTTCTTTTTTCCATAATTATTTTTGAGATCTTTTTGAAATTTCAGTCTTTAATCTAGCTATTGTTCTTCTCAAGTTTCTAACCTGTAATGGGTTTTCAAGAGGAGAAACAGCATGAGTCACTTTAGTTTCATATAAACTACTAGTCAATGAATCTAATTTATCTTTAAGTTCATCATCAGTTAATATTTTAATTTCTTTTTGTTTCATATTAAACTAGTTCATAATCATTAGCAATAACAAACTTTGTTTTACAAGGTAATTTTTGAGCTGCTAACCTTAGTGCTTCTTGAGCAATTTCAATACTAACACCTGCAACTTCAAACATAATTCTACCAGGCTTAACAACAGCTACAAAATATTCAGGAGCTCCTTTACCTTTACCCATTCTAACCTCCAATGGTTTTTTTGTTATAGGTTTATCTGGAAAAATCTTGATCCATAATTGTCCTTCTCTTTTCATATACCTTGTTGCAGCAATCCTTGCAGCTTCAATTTGTCTAGAAGTAATAAATTTAGATTCAAGAGATTTAATTCCAAACATACCATTTGAAAGTCGGTGACCTCTCTGGGAGTTTCCTTTCATTCTCCCTTTTTGCATTTTTCTAAACTTCTGTCTCTTTGGTGATAACA
>JAYNRW010000049.1:0-9262 GCA_038114965.1 Flavobacteriaceae bacterium
AGCGTCGGATTCATAACCCGGAGGTCGGGAGTTCAAGTCTCCCCCTCGCTACTAAAACTTATAATTCTTTATTGAATCATCAAGTTTATGTTTATTTTCATCTCCTGTTTTTAAATTTTTTATCTTAATTACCTTCTCTTCTGCTTCTTCTTTACCATAAATTAATACGTAATTATATTTATTTTTATCTGCATATGTAAATTGCTTAGATAACTTTACAAAATCAGGATAAATTGACACATTCCTTTCTGTTCTTAACTCGTTAACAATAAAAGAAATATCATGAATAAATTCGTTTCCAAAATTTATTATCAAAATGTCATTAGGTGATGTAATTTCTTCAGGAAATAAATTGTTATCATCCATTAAATGATATATCCTTTCTAGTCCAAATGATATACCAATTCCAGATAAATTATTAGCATTAAATCTTTCAGTTAAATTTTTGTACCTACCACCTCCTCCAATTGAACCAATTTCAGAGTTAGTAAGTGAAACAACTTCATAGATTACACCAGTGTAATAATCAAGTCCTCTTGCAAGAGTTAAATCTAATAAAACATCAAATTTATTATTCAATGTTAAATCAAAAAGGGTCTTTAATTCACTAAATGCTTTTTTTGAATTATCATTATCAATAAATTGTTCATTTATTAAAGATAAAGCCTGGCTACTATTATTAGATTCAAAAATTTGATTTAACAATGGACAAAATTTATCTTTTAAACCTAATTTATCTTTTAGCTCATAAATAACTTTTTCAGAGCCTATTTTATTTAACTTGTCAAGAATGGTTACAAAATCAATGAAATTATCATTTAATTCAATTTTTCTACAAATAGATGACAAAATTTCTCTGTGATTTACTTTTATTTGAATTTTTTGAAAGCCAAGATTTTTAAAAACATTAGAATACATTTGAATCATTTCATATTCTAAATATGTTGAATCTGATCCTATAACATCAGCATCGCACTGAGTAAACTCTTGATACCTTCCCTTCTGAGGTCTGTCAGCTCTCCAAACATTTTGTATTTGAAATCTTCTAAATGGAAATTTTATTTCATTCTGATGTTGTGAAACGTATCTAGCTAATGGAACTGTAAGGTCATATCTTAGAGCTTTTTCTGAAATTGAATTTATAAACTCAGTTATTTTATTTTCATTAAGGGCCTTAATATCTGCTTTTCTTACCTTTTCTCCGGAATTTAGAATATTGAATATCAATCTATCACCTTCATTTCCATATTTACCGGATAATGTTTCTCTTTTCTCGAAAGAAGGAGTTTGTATCTCTAGATATCCATATTTTGTAAATACATCTCTGATTATATCTATAATATAATTTCTTTTTAAAACTATTTCTGGATGATAATCCCTAGTTCCTTTAGGAATTGTAGGTTTCATTGACATATAGTCAAAGTTAAATAAATTGAAACTCTAAAAAAATAAAATTATTTATCAGATTTGATCACTTCAAAATTTAAATCAAAATAAACTTCTCTATGTAGTCTGATTTTCGCGGTGTAAGCACCTGTTTTTTTGATATTTGAAGATAACTGAATACATTTTTTTTCAATCTCAAAGCCATTAGATGATAGTTCTTTAGCAATTTCAGCACTAGTTACTGATCCAAATAATTTATCGCTTTCAAGAGATTTAGCAGAAATCTTAAGTTCTAACTTCTCAAGTTTTTTAACAATTTTTTGAGCTTCTGAAATAGCTTCTTTCTGCTTATTTTGTGACTGTTTAATTTTTTCAGCTAAAACCTTTTTTGCAGATGAAGTTGCAAGTACTGCTTTACCTTGGGGAATTAAAAAATTTCTACCATATCCATTTTTAACAATGACTAGGTCATCTTTAAAACCTAAGTTTTCAACGTCTTCTTTTAAAATTAATTCCATTTAGTAATTATTTTAATAAATCTGATTGATATGGAAGCAAAGCTAAATGTCTAGCTCTTTTTACAGCAACAGAAACTTTTCTTTGAAATTTTAAAGAAGTTCCTGTTAATCTTCTAGGTAATATTTTTCCTTGCTCATTAATGAATTTTAATAAATAGTCAGGGTCTTTATAATCAATATACTTTATACCCAATCTTTTAAATCTACAATATTTCTTTCTGTTTTTAGTGGAAATATCAAGAGGTGTTAAATATCTAATTTCACCTTGATTTGTATTTAAATCCATTTCAGCCATTATGCTTTTTCTTTTTTAAGTTTATTTCTTCTTTTTACAGCCCAGTCATTAGCATCTTTATCTAATTTAACATTAAGAAATCTCATTACTCTCTCATCTCTTTTAAGCTCTGTTTCATACATATTAATAATATTTGAATCTCCATTATGTTCAAAATCAATCAAAGCATAAAATCCACTTAATTTGTTCTGAATTTTATAAGCTAATTTTTTTAATCCCCAATTTTCAACATCTACGATTTTACAATCATTGTCTTTTAGGAGTTTTTCATATTTTTTAATAACGTCATTAACCTGCTCTTCAGAAAGGGCCGGGTTAAGAATAAAAACTGATTCGTAATGACTCATAAATAAAAATTTGTCGGGCAAAAATAGTTTTTATATCATTACTTACAAAATAAATTTATATTTAATTATAAGGATCTATATCTACAGATATTTTAACAGATTTAAATTCAGGATATTCAGCGAAACGTTTTAATAGTTTTGACAAGTTATTTTTGGTAGATTTTAAATAAGAAAAATCATGAATTTTAATGAGAATATCTTTAATGTAGAAATTATTTATTCTACTGACAATAGGAAATTCTGGACCTAAAATTTGAAAATCAATCATGTTTTTAATAGCACTGTATAACCATTCAGATGAAATGTTTAAAATTTCTATTTTTTTTGATTTTATTGAAATCTTAATGAGTTTTGAAAACGGGGGGTAATTAAATTCTTTTCTTTGATTCAATTGAAAATTATAAAAGTCCTGATAATTATTATCAATGATTCTTTGATGAATGTAATGATTTATATAATTGGTTTGAATAACTACTTTTCCTCTGGATAATGATCTCCCAGCTCTTCCTGAAACTTGTTTTATTAACTGAAAATATTTTTCATGTGATCTAAAATCTGGGTAATTTAAAAGAAAATCAGATTCAATTACCCCAACTAAATCAACATTACTAAAATTCAATCCCTTCGCAATCATTTGAGTTCCAATTAAAACTTGAAATTTCTTGTCTTGAAAATCATTAATAATTTTTTTTAGATTTTTTTTAGATCGAGTTGTATCATAATCAAATCTTGCAAGTTTTACAGTTGGAAAGAGCTCAGAAAACTCACTTTCAATAGTCTGAGTACCAACACCGCATTTCTTCATTGCAGGAAGCGAACATGAATTACAATTAATTGACATCTGTCTAGAAAAACCACAATAATGACATTTTTCCAAGTTATCATTTAAGTGATAAGTCAAACTAACATCACAATTTGGACAAATATTTACATGATTACAAGCAGAACATTTTAGATAAGTTGAATAACCTCTACGATTTCTAAATAAGATCACCTGATTATCAGAGCTTAATGTATTTTCAATATGTTTAAGTAATTCACTTGAAAATAAACTTTTACCAGATTTAGATGGTTCAATTAATTTAATTTCGGGAGGAGAAAAATTACCATATCTTTCATTAAGTTTTACTAATGAAAATTTATTATTAATTGAGTTGTAATACGTTTCTAAACTTGGGGTTGCAGATCCTAAAAGACAATTAATATTTAAGAATTTAGCAAGGTATATTGCACAATCTCTTGCATTATATCTTGGATTAGGTTCGAATTGTTTATAAGAATTTTCGTGTTCTTCATCGACAATAATTAAACTTAAATTTTTATGAGGTAAAAAAATTGATGAACGTACACCTAGTATAATTTTAGGAGATTTATTGGAATTTAATTCATTCCATATCTCATACCTAATATTAGATGAAATAGAAGAATGATAAACTATTAACTCAGAACTAAAATATTCCTTAAATCGCAATACAAGTTGTGTAGTTAAAGCTATTTCAGGAACGAGAAAGAGTACACTTTTTCCATCTTTTAAATATTCTTTAACCAAAGAAATGTAAACTTCAGTTTTACCAGATGATGTTACACCCATTAAATTAACAACATTTGTTTCTTGAAAATCACTTTTAATTTTATTAAAAGCCTTGAGCTGAGCTTGGGATAGATTAATTTTTTTCTCTTTTATTTCAAATTCAGATTTTAACCTATCAACTTTAAGCTTATTTTTAATCAGTAATTCTTTCTTAACTAAGCCATCAATGACACTTGAAGAAATTTTTAAAGCATCTAATATTGTTGATTTTGAAAAATATTGTTCTTGATTATTTTTTAGAAAAAAGTCAATAACTTCTTTCTGCTTATTGGTTCTTAGACTAATTGATTCGAATTTTATTTTACTATTTAAAGAGTAGAATATCTGATATTTTTCAATATAAGTACTATATACTTCTTCCTTAACTACTATAACATCTTTACTTATTAATTCATTTACATCTTTTAAAATTGAATTACCAAAAATCCGAGACAAGTCCTTCACAAGAATTTCTTGATTTTGGTTTATAACTTCTAATAAATGAATAGATTTTTCCGATAAACTATCGTGTGAATTATCATTTTTTACCTTGATTACTGTTTCACTCCTAATCAGTAATGATTTTGGAAGAGCAGCATCAAAAACAGTCCCAATAGGACACATGTAATAGTTACTTATCCATTTATAAAAATTAATTTGAGAAACTCCAACACAGGGAATTTCATCAACAATAAATTTAATTTCTTTAAGATTGAAATCAATATTTACATTTTTTGATTTACTAAGAACAATACCAGTATAAAGTTTTTTACTGCCAAAACTAACAACTACCCTACACCCTACTGAAATTAATTCAAATTCAGATTCAGAGACTAAATAATCAAATGTATTGTCAATTGGAAGTGGAATAACAACTTCAATTACATAAGGATAATTCAAAATAGACTTTTTATAACTTTACAATTTAAACATTAAAAAATTATGGAATTAGTTTTCGCAAGCCATAACGAAAATAAAGTTAGTGAAGTAAGAAAAATACTGCCACCAAATTTTAAAATTATTAGTTTAAATGACTTAAATTTTTTTGATGATATTCCAGAAAATGAAGAAACAATTGAGGGAAATGCAATTTTCAAGTCTAATTTTATCTATGAAAAATTTAAAACTAATGTATTTGCTGATGATACTGGTCTTGAGATAAAAGCTCTAAATAATTTACCTGGTGTAAAATCTGCTAGATATTCAGGTTTGGATAGAGATTCTAATAAAAACATAAATAAAGTGTTAACTAATCTTCGTGATGAAAATAATAGAAAAGCAAGATTTAAAACTGTCATATCTCTGAATTTGAATGGAGAATTAAAATTATTTGAAGGTATAATCAATGGTAATATAGCCTATAAACCTATTGGAGATAAAGGATTTGGTTATGATCCTATCTTCATACCTGAAAATTATAACAAGACATTCGCAGAAATGAGTTTAGCTCAGAAAAATAAAATAAGTCATAGATCAATTGCAATCAATAAATTAATATCATTTTTAGGAAAAGTTTATGATTGATTTTTTCTAGAAAAATATATTTTGATGTAAGTTTACTGCAGTGAAATTAAACTTTCTTAAAATTTTATTTTTTGTTTTATTATCTATAAAGAGTTTTTCTCAAGAAAAAGTTATTGGTATTGTTGAAAATGATGCAGATTCAAAACCTATATCTAATGTTCATGTCATAAACTTAAATAAGGTAGTAGGTGTTATAACAGACAAATCAGGAAGTTTTGAAATAGATGCAGAGGTTAATGATACTTTATATTTTTCTTATCTAGGTTTTAAATCCATTAAGATCAGAGTTACTAATGACCTAATAAAATTTAAAAATTCCAAGATTAGATTAACTGAACTTGCTTATGCCCTAGAAGAAGTTATTGTTTCTCCTTATCAACTAACTGGATATCTAGAAATAGATGCTAAAAATGTCCCGATAAGTAAATCTTACAGATATAGCATACCTGGATTACCCTCAAGGGGTTACGAAGCTGGATCAAAAAATCCTGGAGCTATTTCAAAAGTTTTTGGTGCAATTTTTAATCCTTTGGACTTCCTTTATAATCTTTTTGGTAAAAAACCTAAACAGTTTAGAAAATTAAAACTAATGAAAGAAGATTTTAGAATCAGAGAACTTCTAAGCTCTAAGTTTGATAGAGAAACTCTTGTTGAACTTCTTCAGGTAGAAAAAATTGATCTCGATGAAATTTTGAGAAACTGTAGCTACTCAGAAAGTTTTATTCTTTCTGCAAATGATCTTCAAATTCTTGAAGCAATTAGCCAATGCTATGAAGAATATAAACTTCTTAACAGAAAATAATACTTCTATATAAATACTTATCTTTGCATATTAATTTATGTCCAAAAAATCTTTAAATGCCATTTCACCAATTGATGGAAGATACTCATCAAAAACTGAAAATTTATCAAATTTTTTCTCAGAAAAAGCATTGATAAGATATAGAGTTTTAGTTGAGATTGAGTATTTCATTTCATTAACTGAAGTTGAAATACCAGGCTTAAGTAATTGGAAATCTAGTGATAATAAATTAATAAAAAATATTTATGAGAAATTCTCAGATGATGATGCAATCGAGATAAAGAAGATTGAAAAAACGACAAACCATGATGTTAAAGCAGTAGAATACTTTCTTAAAGAAAAATTTAATGATCTTGGGTTTGAAAATTACAGTGAATATATTCATTTTGGGCTAACTTCTCAAGATGTTAATAATACTGCAATTCCACTATCAATTAAAGACTTTTTACCTTCTTACTACTTAATAATTGAAGATTTGATAAATGAACTATCAATTAAAGTAAAGGAATATAGCGGTATAGCAATGTTAGCAAGGACACATGGACAACCAGCGAGTCCAACCAGATTAGGTAAAGAAATAAATGTTTTTAAAACTAGAATTATAGAACAATTTAATGTTATAAAAACAATACCTATATCATGTAAATTTGGTGGTGCTACTGGAAATATGAATGCTCATAAAGTTGCCTTTCCTAAAATAGATTGGGTTAATTTCTCTAATAATTTTGCTAAAAAACTAAATTTAAAACTATCATACCCAACAACTCAGATTGAACACTATGATAATTTGGCTAGATTATTTGATAATTTCAAAAGAATAAACACTATAATTCTAGATCTAAATAAAGATTTATGGCAATATATTTCTATGGATTACTTTCAACAAAAAATTATTAAAAATGAAGTTGGTTCATCTGCTATGCCACACAAAGTGAATCCAATTGATTTTGAAAACAGTGAAGGTAATATAAGTTATGCTAATGCAATTTTTGAATTTTTATCTTCAAAACTTCCTGTTTCTAGGCTGCAAAGAGATTTAACTGATAGTACTGTTTTAAGAAATGTAGGTGTACCAATTAGTCATACCATTATTGGAATTAAATCTACCATAAAAGGTTTAAATAAATTAGTTGTTAATAAACAAAAAATAACTGAAGACTTGGAAAAAAATTGGATTGTAATTTCTGAAGCAATTCAAACAATTTTAAGACGAGAAGGTGTTGATAAACCATATGAGTTACTTAAAGATTTAACAAGAAATAATGCTAAAATTGATGAAAAGGTTTTTATTGATTTCATATCTCAATTAGATATTTCTGAAAATGTGAAAAAAGAATTACTTTCAATTACACCTTTTAACTATACAGGTTATTGATATGAAGAAATTGAATTTTATTATAATACTTATTGGAATTGCTATTTTATCTAGGTTAATTCCTCATCCACCAAATTTTACTCCAATAACTGCCATAGCTTTATTCTCAACAATACATTTTAAGAACAAAATTTTAACTTATTTAATACCAATCATTGGCTTATTTATTTCTGATTTGATTTTAGGCTTATCCATGGTAAACCTTTTTGTTTACCTTAGTTTTATTGCTATAACCTTTATCGGATTTAAATTTCAAAAAATAAATAATTACTCCATTCTACTCTCAAGTACTACTTTTTTTATTGTGTCAAATTTTGGAGTTTGGATACTTGGATATCCAAAAACTATTGAAGGCTTCATTCTTTGCTATTATATGGCTCTTCCATTTTTTGTTTACACAATTATGGGTGATTTATTTTATAGCTATGCAATGAAATATGGTTTGAGATACGCATTGAATAAAAAAATTGTTATTGCAGACTAATCATTATCTCTAGTTTTATCTATCAATTGTTTTTGAAAATCAATATTAAATTTTCCTTCAGAAATCTTCATAACATCTTTATCAATTTTTTTGAATTCATCTGAAGTTCTATTGTAATGGTTAACAACAGTGTTCAATGTATTTCCAAGTTTATTGTGATATGTCTGATAAGTTATTAGATGATCTGACAAATTTTGAACATTCTTAATAACAAGCTCAATTGATTTTTCAAATTTTAAATTATTAAGAGCTTTCATAGTAATTTGAAGCATAGGAAATAAACTCATTGGTGAAACAATCATAACCTTTTTTTGGTATGCATACGAAACTAATTCTTTGGATCTAATCTTAAGACTTCCTACCCTGCTATTTAATAAATCTTGGTATAATCCATCTGCAGGTATAAACATGAATGCATAATCTAAAGTTTTTTCTTGAGGTCTAATATATTTTGCTGTTTCATCAATTCTAGATTTAATATCCTCTTTGAATTTTTTTTCTAAAAGGTTTATTTCATTTTCATCTGAGCTTTCTATCATTTTATTATAGTTATCAAGAGAAAATTTAGCATCAATTGGAATTATATTATCATTTACTTTTACTATTGCATCTACAATACCACCATCTTTAAATGAGTACTGCATTTGAAATATTTCAGGTGGCAAAACATTAGATAATAAGTTTTCAAGCTGAATTTCACCAAATATTCCTCTTTGCTTTTGATTACCCAGAATCTTTTCTAAAGTTTTCATCTGATTAGCAAAACTTAAAACTTGTTCATTAGTTCCTTTAATTTTTTCTAATTCTACTGTTACTTCCTTAATTACTTTATTAGAATCAGAAAATTGTTTCTGCATTTGAGTTTTTGAACTCATTTTAAATTCAGAAATTTCTTTATTAATGTATTGAAGTTTTTATTCAATCTCTACTCTACTTTTATCTGAGTTTTCACTAATTTATT
>JAYNRW010000050.1:0-9205 GCA_038114965.1 Flavobacteriaceae bacterium
AAGTGGCCCAGGCGGATATGTAACCGCTATTAGAGCCTCTCAACTTGGTTTTAATACGGCTATTGTTGAGAAGGAAAGTCTTGGAGGTGTTTGTTTAAACTGGGGCTGTATTCCAACTAAGGCATTACTTAAATCTGCTGAGGTATACAATTATCTAAAAAAATCAGAAGATTATGGAATATCTGCAGAAAATATTTCTAGTGATTTTGTTAAAGTTATTGAAAGAAGTAGATCAGTTGCCAACTCAATGAGTAAAGGAGTTAATTTTTTAATGAAAAAAAATAAAATTAATGTTATTAAAGGTCATGCAACAATTAATTCAGATAAAACAATAACTATTCAAGACAAAAAAGATTCTTATATAATTAGTGGTTCTCATGTTATTATAGCTACTGGTGCAAGGTCAAGAGAAATCAATAGTCTTGTTCAGAATGGAAAAAATATTATTGGATATAGAGAAGCTATGACATTAGAAAAACAACCCAAAGACTTAATTATAGTTGGCTCTGGAGCTATTGGTGTTGAATTTGCTTATTTCTATAACAGTCTAGGAACTAATGTCACCTTAGTTGAATACTTGCCTAAAATTGCACCATTAGAAGATGATGATATTTCTAAAGAGTTACAAAAAATACTAAAAAAACAAGGTGTCAAAATAATGACATCCTCAGAATTGATTGAATCAGAAGCTTCTAAAGATAAAGTTGATGTAAAAATTAAAGATCCTAATGGTGAAATAATTAATATGACAGCTGATGTAGTATTAAGTGCTGTTGGAATTAAATCAAATATTGAAGGTTTAGGATTAGAAAACCTGGAAATTAAAACAGAAAAAGATAAAATTCTAGTTGATGATTTTTATAAAACAAATGTTGATGGATTTTATGCAATCGGAGATGTTGTAAACGGTCCAGCACTAGCGCATGTTGCCTCAGCTGAGGGAATCACATGCATAGAAAAAATTAAAGGAATGAGTGTGCACCCACTTGATTATGGAAATATTCCAGGATGTACTTATTGTAAACCTGAAATTGCATCAGTTGGACTTACAGAAAAACAAGCAATAGAAAATGGTTTTGATATAAAAGTTGGCAAATTCCCATTTACTGCAAGTGGAAAAGCTCAATCTTCTGGAAATTCTGAAGGATTTGTAAAAGTTATATTTGACTCAAAATACGGTGAATGGCTTGGGTGTCATATGATTGGAAGTAACGTAACCGAAATGATTTCAGAAGCAGTAGTTGGTAGAAAATTAGAAACAACTGGTCATGAGATTTTAAAGGCTGTCCATCCTCATCCGACATTAAGTGAGGCAGTCATGGAAGCAGTTGCAGATGCCTACGATGAAGTGATTCATCTGTAAAATATTTAATTAATAAAGCTATTTATTGCAAGATCATAACTCTTTAATCCAAACCCCATAATAATTCCTTTTGCATGAGGTGCAATATATGAGATATGTCTATAATCTTCTCTAGAAATTGTATTAGAGATATGAACTTCAACTAATGGAGTTTTTATGGATCTAACAGCATCAGCAATTCCAACAGATGTATGAGTATAAGCTGCAGCATTCAAAATAATACCGTCAAAATCAAATCCAATTTCTTGTATTTTATTAATTATTTCCCCTTCAATATTAGATTGAAAATAATGTAAATCAATACTTGGGAAATTTGTCTTAAGCTGATCAAAATAGGTTTCAAAACTAATATCACCATAAACATCTTTTTCTCTCAAACCAAGTAGATTTAGATTAGGACCATTTATTATTTGTATTTTCATAAATTATAGTTTTGAACTTGTAAAAATATCACTATTTGACATGAATTGGCAATCATTACTCAAAGATTTTAAAAATTTTTTAAAATTTGAAAGAAATCTTTCTGATAATACAATTGAAAGTTATGGCCTTGATATTTTAAAATTAATTAATCACTCTAAAGAGAATAAGTTATCATTAAAAGTAAATAGCATCAAAAACTCTGATATAAGAGAATTTATTTTTCAACAATCAAAACAACTAAGTTCAAATAGTCAATCAAGATTAATTTCATCTTTAAAAAAATTCTTTGATTACCTAATTATTGAAAAAATAATAAATGAAAATCCTGTTGATAATATAGAATATCCAAAAATAGGTTTAAGAATACCTAATACTTTAACAACATCTGAAATAGATGAAATAATTAACTATTTAGGTAAATCAAAAAAAAATAGTGCAAGAAACACTGCAATTACTGAGGTTTTATATAGTTGTGGATTAAGAGTTTCTGAATTAATTAATATTACTATATCGGATATTTTTTTTGATGAGTTTTTGATTAAAATTTTAGGAAAAGGTAATAAAGAAAGGTTTGTTCCGATGAGTAAAATGGCAAAAGAGATGATTAAAGAATATATAAATACTGAAAGATTTAATATGGTTCCAAAAAAGGGTCAGGAAGATATTCTTTTTCTAAACAACAGAGGAAAAAAACTATCAAGAATAATGATTTACACAATTTTAAATATTGCAAAGAGAGGAATAGGAAGTAAAAAGAAGATTAGCCCTCACATTTTAAGACACTCATTTGCTACTCATTTAATTGAAAATGGAGCTGATATTTCTAGTATACAAAAGATGCTTGGACACTCAAATATTATAACGACAGAAAGGTATTTACATGTAAGTAAAAAGCATTTGATAGAAACCGTTGAAAAGTTTCATCCTAAAAAAAATTAAACATTTAATTTAAACCCTTTGCCATGGATATTTTCTATGGAAATACTAGAATCTTTTTTTAGGTATTTTCTAATTTTTGTAACATAAACATCCATGCTTCTTGATGTAAAATAATTATCATCATTCCAAATCTTAACTAAAGCTTCTTCTCTAGAGGTTAAATCATTTTGATTTTCAAGTAGCAAATTCAAAAGCTTAGATTCCTTTGGGGACAATGTAATCTCATCTTCGTTTTTAAACTTAAGAGTTCTAAACTTTGAGTTGAAGGTAAAATCTGAAAATGTATACTTAATCTTTAAGTCCTTAATTGTATTATCAATAATTTTCCTTTTGAAAATAGATTTGATTTTTAATAAAAGAACTTCAGAATCAAAAGGTTTAATCAGGTAATCATCAGCACCAATCTTAAAACCTCTTATCATATCATCCTTAAGAGATTTTGCTGTAAGAAATATTAATGGTATTTGATCATCTATCGCTCTAATTTCTTCTGCTAAAGTAAATCCATCTTTATATGGCATCATAACATCCAATATGCACATATCATAGGAATGTTTTTTAAATTTTTCTAAACCTTCAATTCCATTTCTTGCAAGAGTTGTGTTGTATGAATGAAGCCTCAGGTAATCATTTAGGATAGAACCAAAATTTTGATCGTCTTCTACAAGTAATATGTTTTTCTTAATTGACATTCAAAGAAATATTAAAGGTTGTACCCTTTTCTACCTCACTAATAACAGAAATCATGCCACCATGTAGATCAATAATCTTCTTAACATAGGAAAGGCCTAATCCATGACCCTTAACATTATGAATATCACCTTTAGTTTCTCTATAAAAATTATCAAAAATTTTAGATTTTACATTTTTTGACATACCTATACCTTTATCAGTAATACTGACAACTATATTTTTATTTTTTAAATAAGTCTTAATATTTATAGAAGGACTATTCATCGAATATTTAATTGAATTTTCTAGAATATTAACAAAAACATTAACCATTTCAGATTTAGCAGCTAATATTTCAGGTAAATTATCACTATAATCTCTAACAATACTTCCATTGCTATTCTTTAAAAGTAGATCAACACTTTTTATTGATTTATCAATTACAGTATGAATATTAATTATCTCTTTATTTAAATTTATTTTTTTATTTTCAAGTTGAGAGATTTTCAATACATTCTCAACCTGAAAATTCATTCTTTTATTTTCTTCTCCAATTATATTTAAATATTTTTTAACCAATTGAGTATTATTCTTAACTTTTTCATTTTTCACAGCATTAATTGCCAAATCAATGGTTGCAATTGGAGTTTTAAACTCGTGAGTCATATTATTTATAAAATCTGTTTTCATTTCTGAAATATTCTTCTGCTTTATTGAACTAAATATGGTTACCGAAAAAGAAATAATAATAATTAATGTAAATAATACAGATAAAATAATTAAAAAAGAAATAGAAGATCTGACATAAGATGTTCTGTTAGGAAAACCCACTACAAGAGAAAACGTAGATTCTCCTTTATCATTTTGAAATAATGGCATTGAATACTTTTCAATATTTTCAAGGTTAGTATATCTGTCAGATCCAACTTTTGTAGCTAACTCACCGTCAAATATTCGATAATCATAGTCAAGGTCTAAATCTCTCAATTTAAACTCCCTTTGAAGTAATAATTCTATTTCAACATTATTGACTCTCTTGTGTATAGGTTTTAAATTAGCTAAATCACTAAAGACTGATTCGTATTTAGCTCTATCAATTAAAGACATTTTTTCAACTCTTTGAAGTCTTTCAATTGAACTCATATTTTGCATCTCTCTGTCAAAAGCATCATCAATTATTGTTGTAGTTTTAAGACTCTTGTAATCTAATATTGATGTTGAATCTTGATTTTTTGGTTCTAATAAGCTAGTGGTAATATCATAATCCTCTTCGAGAATACCATGTGAGTATACAAAAGTTTGATTAGTGTTTTGATTTCTATTTATATATTGAAAAACTGATGTTAATTGTGATTCTTTTGGTTCACCTATGCTATCAATTAATTTTTGGTAGACAGCAATATAGTCCCTCATTTCCCTGTCCTTTATTGTTTCAGTGACTGATTTTAAAGCTTGGTTTACATTTATTGAAAATTGTCTTTCGTTATTGTCAATCGTGGTTTTAATCCAAAAGCTTTGAACTAAAATAATTCCGATTAACGCAACAGACATTAACAGAATAAGAGGGAAATACTTATTTTTTTTCATCAGCCAAAATTATATTTTCAATAATTTCAATTGTAATTCTTTTAGTCTCTCGCTTATCAATATTCTCAATATGATAATCTGGTAAATCTATTTTTTTTTTATATTCTATATGAGAATTAATTATATTTTTGACTTCTTCAAATTCTAAATTATCTCTTGACATGATTCTTTCTATTCTAATATTTTCAGGGCAAGTTATTAAAATATTATAATCATTTTTCTTAAAGTTATCATAATCAAATAGCAATGCTGATTCATAAACTGTATTACAATTAGAATTTTTCTTTAAAAAATCATTGTAGTTTTCAAAAACTTGTGGATGAACAATCTTATTAATTTTATCTAGTTTTTTATAATTTGAAAAAATAATTTCAGAAATGTATTTCGTATTTAAAATATTATCTATGTATGAAAGCTCACCAAATTCAGATATTATTGATCTCTTTACATTTTGATTTTTATTTAAAATATTCTTTGCCTCAAAATCAGAATTATAAATTTTAAAATTATAGTCTTTAAAAATTGAACACACAAAGGATTTGCCTGAACCGATACCTCCAGTAATACCAATTCTCATCATTAAAAAATTAAGATTTGTTAGAAATAATATCAATTATTTCCTGGCTAACACCTACATTACTGAAGCCTCCATCATGAAATAGATTTTGTAAAGTAACTTTTTTTGTTAAATCTGAAAAAAGTGTAATGGTATAATCTGCACATTCGTCAGCTGATGCATTTCCTAGAGGAGACATTTTTTCAGCATAATTAATAAAACCATCAAAGCCAGTTACTCCTTTACCAGCTGTTGTAGGAGTCGGAGACTGACTAATTGTGTTAACTCTAACTTTCTTTTCCTTACCAAAAAAATATCCAAAACTTCTAGCAATTGACTCTAAATATGCTTTGTTATCAGCCATATCATTGTAGTTTGGAAATACTCTTTGAGCTGCCATATAAGAAAGAGCAACTATACTACCCCACTCGTTCATTGCATCCATTTTATATAAACTTTGTAATAATTTATGAAATGAGACTGCTGAAACATCCCAACCTTTAGTTAACCAGTCATGATTCAAATCAGTATAATGTTTGCCTTTTCTAACATTTACTGACATACCAATTGAATGTAATACAAAATCAATTTTATTATTAAAATGATTTAAGGTTTTTTCAATTAAATTTTCTAAATCTTCAACTCTAGTAGCATCAGCAGGAATGACTAATGAACTTGTTTTTTTTGCTAAATCATTAATGGTACCCATCCTCATGGCTACAGGCGCGTTAGTCAAAACAAATTCACCACCTTGCTCATTTACTTTTAAAGCAGTTTTCCATGCAATTGAGTTTTCATCTAGGGCACCGAAAATAATACCCTTTTTACCTTTTAATAAATTATTGCTCATAATTTAATTTTATTTAAATATAATTATTTAAGAAGTTCTTCAGCTTGATTTAAAGCAGAATTAGTTATTTTTTTTCCAGATATCATACTAGCAATTTCAGAAACTCTTTCTTTATCTGAAAGTTCAACTATACTAGTAGTAGATTTTCCATTATCACTTGCTTTCACGACTTTGAAATGATAATCTCCTTTAGAAGCAACTTGAGCAAGATGAGTAATTGATAGAATCTGAATTTTTTTGCTCATTTCCTTCATCAAAAATCCAATAGATTCAGCAATTTCACCACTTGTTCCAGAATCAATCTCATCAAATATGATTGTAGGTAAACTGTTCTTTTTTGCAAATACTGATTTTATAGCTAGTAATATTCTTGATTTTTCACCACCAGAAGCAATTTTTGCTAAGGGTTTCAATTCAATTGTTTTTCCTGGTGAGTATAAAACATTGAGGTTGTCAATTCCGAAACTATTTAATTTTTCTTCTTTGATAAATTCAAATCTTATCAAACATCCTTCAAGAGACAATAAAGAAAAGATTTTTTCTATTTCGTTTTGAAGACCATCAGCAGTTTTCAATCTATTACTATATATTTGATTAGCTTCTTTAGTTAAGTCCTTTTCGATATTTAATATTTCTAAATTAAGTTTATCAATTTCACTGTCAATATAATCAGTACTCTCTACTTTATCATTTAATTTATTTTTAACCTCAATTAATTGACTTATCGAGTTGACATTATGTTTATTTTCTAATTCCTGTATTTTAAAAAGTCTAGACTGAATTGTATCAAATTTTTCAGAGTCAAATGTTAGTTGTTCAGAATGCGAAGAAATAGATTCAATAATGTCTGTAGTTTCTATAAAGACTTTTTCAAATCTTGAATCAATATCTTTAAATTGAGAAGAAAAATCAGAAATTTTTTTTAAAATATTAAGAATTGAAGTTAATCTCTCGATTAAATTATTATTTTGACCACCAATTAAGATATTTAATTCATCAAAACTTGATTGAATTTTTTCATAATTTTTTAGTGAATTATATTCATTTTGTAATTTTTCCTTTTCATTTGAAGCTAAATTTAATGTCTTAATCTCATTTAAAAGAAACAAATTATAATCATAATCTTTTATTATATTTTGTTTCTTTTCTTTTAAAATATTATAATCTATTTTTTTTTGATTTAATTGATTAAACATTTTTTTAAATTCAAAAACTTTCTTTTCCTGATTAGCAAAAAAATCAATGAAATTGTAAAAAAAAGATTTATAAGAAAGAATATCATTTTGGTTCTGACTATGAATATCAATTAAATATGAACTAATTCTCTTTAATATTTCAATTTTTACTGGTGAATCATTTATGAAAGCTCTGGATTTTCCATTCCTTAAAATTTCTCTTCTTATTATAGTATCTGTGCTATAGTCAAGATCGTTATGTATAAAAAAATTTTTAAGATTATAATCAGAAATATTAAATATTGCCTCAATAGTACATTTATCTTTTTTTGGTCCAACAATTTTGTGATCAATTCTGTTTCCTAAAAGTTGATTAATTGCTCCTAGTAAAATTGATTTTCCTGAACCTGTTTCTCCTGTAATTATGGAAAGGCCATCATTAAATTCAATAGATAATTCATCTATCAAAATATAATTTCTTATTTCTAATTTTTGAAGCAATACTAAAAATTTAAAGTTTATTC
Organism: Flavobacteriaceae bacterium; assembly: GCA_038114965.1. Lineage (GTDB taxonomy): Bacteria > Bacteroidota > Bacteroidia > Flavobacteriales > Flavobacteriaceae > Eutrophosalina. The sequence continues at coordinate 8,090 of JAYNRW010000050.1, forward strand.
CATTTACTTGAATAAAATGGAGCTATTTTATTTAAAATTAATTTAATTTCTTCAATATTAATGATATCTAAATCATTATTGAAAATATTATAAATCTCATTATTCTTTGATTGAAAAAATATTTCTTTCAAAATTGAATTTGGTCGATATCTATCTATTTTGGAGAAAAATTCTATTGTTGTTTTGATATTTGAGATCCCTTTTTCTTTGTCTGAAACCATCAAATCAATTCCATTTCTGTAATAGTTATAATTTATTTTCTTAATTATATCATAATTATTTGAAATTAAATTATCTACTAACCAATATTTATTAATTCTACCGCCATTATTTGATGAACTCCATGTTGAGCTAATTGAAAGATTAAATGCCTTATCAAGAATTTCTTTAGCTTCTTTATATGAGTTAGCGCCTGAATTTTCTTTAAAAGAATCCATATCATAGCCTATTATAATCTTTGAATAAAAAGATAAAAGAGAAGACAAATCACTTGTAAATCTAGAATCAGAATAAATAATAGGTTCATTAGATTGATATTTAAATTTAATTCCAATGTCTCTAAATAAAAAATTTGAAGATTTATAACTTGAATTAAACCCTTGTCTTAATGAATTAATATCAAGGTTAACATTAAATTCATTGTTTTCATAACTATTAATAGTAAAAATAAAACTACAGTCTATTTTTTGAATTAAACTATATGAATCACTTGAAAATCTATTAGAATTAAGAAACTGATAAACTGAACTTTGAAAATCATTAAAAACTTGTTTATCAGTTTGATTGACCAAATTAGAATTAACAACAACTTCTGCATTTAATTCCTGTGAGAATGACTTATAAAATGAAAGAACTAATAATATATTATAAATTAAGAATTTCATTAAGTATTTCTTCTGAAATTTCATCTTTAGATTTGAGGCTAAATTCAGTTGATTTAGTTTCAGTAATAAATGTAACTTGATTTGTATCAAAATCAAAACCTGCACCCTTGTGATTTAATGAATTCATCACAATAGCATCTAACTTTTTTCTGACCAACTTAGATTTAGCATTTTCTAATTCGTTATTTGTTTCCAACGCAAAGCCAATTATTTTTTGATTCTTATTTTTCAT
>JAYNRW010000051.1:0-3794 GCA_038114965.1 Flavobacteriaceae bacterium
CTGCCGTCATACCGTATTTTGGATGGGCCAGACAAGACAGAAAAGATAAGCCAAGAGTTCCAATAGGTGCTAAAATGATAGCAAAGATGCTCGAATCTGCCGGCGCAACCAGATTAATCACTATGGATTTGCATGCTGATCAGATTCAAGGCTTCTTTCAAATTCCTGTAGATCACCTATATGCATCAACAATATTTATTCCTCATGTACTTAATTTAAAATTAGATAATTTATGTATTGCATCTCCTGACATGGGTGGTTCAAAAAGAGCCTATGCATATTCTAAAAATTTAAATTGTGATGTTGTTGTTTGTTACAAACAGAGATCAAAAGCAAATGTTATTTCCCATATGGAACTTATCGGAAATGTAGAAGGTAAAAATGTAATTTTAGTTGATGACATGGTTGATACAGCTGGAACCCTTTCTAAAGCCGCAGATTTATTAATCGAAAGAGGTGCTATTAGTGTTCGTGCTATCTGTACTCATGCAATTCTTTCAGGAGAAGCTTACAGTAAAATTGAGAACTCAAAACTTGAAGAATTAATTGTTACAGATTCTGTACCCAATATTAAGCCTCATTCTAAAATAAAAGTGTTATCTTGCGCCGATTTATTTTCAGATGTTATGCATAAAGTTCATAACAATAAGTCAATAAGTTCGAATTTTATAATGTAAACCTTAAATTAAAATGAAATCAATTACAATCAACGGATCTAAAAGAGAAAGCGTGGGTAAGTCTTCTTCAAAAGCACTACGTAATGCTGGACAGGTTCCTTGCGTTTTATACGGAGGGGATGGCCCAATACATTTCTCAGCACCAGAATTGGCATTCTCAAAATTAGTATATACAGCAAACGCATATACTGTTGTGATTGCCTTAAGCGATAACGAATCTTATTCAGCAGTTTTGCAGGATATTCAATTTCATCCTGTCTCTGATAAGATTTTACATGTAGACTTTTACCAATTATTTGAAGACAAGAAAATATCCATGGATATTCCTGTTAGACTAGTAGGAAATGCTATTGGTGTAAAGCTTGGAGGTAACCTACAAAGAAATAAAAGAAAACTTAGGATTAAAGCTTTACCTACAAACCTTCCTGACTACATAGAAATTGATATTTCCGAAATGAATATCGGAAATAGAGTATATGTTTCAGAGTTATTGAATGAAAACTATGAATTCCTTCATCCAGATAATACAGTTGTTTGTCAAGTAAGAAGAGCAAGAGCTGCTCTGGTACTTGAAACCGAAGAAGGAGATGACGAAGAAGGAGAAGAAACATCTGAAGAAGGTGAATCTACTGAAGGTGGAGGAGAAGCTGAGAAAAAAGACGATTCCTCCGATGGAGAAGCTCCTGCAGAGTCTTAAGTTAATTTATACTTAATAAGTAAAAAAAGCATTCTGTAAATAGTCAGAATGCTTTTTTTATTTTTGTTAAAACAAAACTACTTTATGGATAAGTTTTTAATCGTAGGTTTAGGAAATCCAGATGAAAAATACAGAAATACGAGACATAATATCGGATTTGAAATTCTTGATTTTATTTGTGAAAAATATGAGTCTAAGTTTGAAACCGAAAGATTAGGACAAATTGCAAAAATTTCCGTAAAAGGAAGAAAAGTTTTATTGCTAAAGCCAAATACTTATATGAATCTTAGTGGGAAGTCAGTTCTGTATTGGATGAAACAAGAGAATATTGTCACTGAGAGAGTATTAATTATTAGTGATGATTTAAATTTACCGCTAGGAAAGATTAGATATAGGGCTAAAGGAAGTAGTGGAGGTCATAATGGTTTAGAGAATATTGAATATTGGCTAAATACAAATAAATATTCACGTCTCAGGATTGGAATTTCAAACACTCAAAATAAGATTAATCAAGTTGATTTTGTTTTGGGGCTATTTGAAACTGAAGAATTTGATATTTTATTATCAAATTTTGATATGATAAATGATTCTGTCAAGTCATTTGTATTGTCTGGAATTAGTGAGACTATGAACAACTTTAATAATTAAAAGTTTATAATTTGAAATCATTAAACATTAAAGATTATAATGATAATATTCCTTCGGTAATCACTGTTGGAACTTTTGATGGTATTCATCTTGGGCATAGAAAATTAATTGAAAAAGTATTAGATATTTCTGAAAGTGAAAATCTGAGATCAATTGTTTTAACCTTTGATCCACACCCAAGAGTCGTATTGAATAATGATAATAATATTTCTTTATTGACTACACTGGAAGAAAAAAACAGCCTTTTAGAATCAGTTAATTTAGATTATCTGATTATACAAGAATTTAGTCAAGAGTTTTCAAGTTTAACTCCTATTGAGTATGTAAAGACAATTTTAGTTGAAAAACTTAATGCCAAACATGTTGTAATTGGTTATGATCACCATTTTGGAAAAAATAGAAAAGCTAATTCTGAAAAATTACACGAATTTTCAAATTTATTCGATTTTAAGGTGACTGAAGTAGAAGTTTTAATAAAAGACAACATTTCAATTAGTTCAACAAAAGTTAGAAATTTAGTTTTTGAAGGAAGAATAAGAGAGGCAAATGCTCTACTCGGGTATGAGTTTATTTTAACAGGAAAAGTAATTAAAGGACTGGGTAGAGGAAAAAATTTAGGTTTTCCAACTGCTAATATTGTAGTTGATTCTGATAAAATAAAACCTGCTAACGGTGTATATTTTATAAAATCAGAAATAAATGGAGAATCTTTTTTCGGAATGATGAATATAGGACAGAACCCAACTTTTACTGACAAAGATTTTTCCATAGAAGTTAACTTTTTTGATTTTGAGAATAATTTATATGATAGGCATTTAACAATTAAAGTAATTCAAAAAATAAGAGATGAAATTAAATTTGATACACCTGAGTTGCTTTCATTACAGTTAGATGCTGATAAAAAAAAATGTTTTCATTTGATTAGAACTATTAAAAAAACGATTTAAATTTAGATAATATTAAAAATGCTGAAAACATCTTACATAATTGAGAACAAAGATGAAGTAATAAAATCTTTGGGTAAAAGAAATTTTAAATCTGAGGACTTAATAGATAAATTAATTTCCAAAGATGAAAAAAGAAAATTAATTCAGACCGAGTATGAAAATATGCTTGCTGAATCAAATTCTATTTCCAAAGAAATAGGTCTATTATTTAAAAGTGGTAATAAAGATGAAATTCCTAAACTTAAACAAAGAAGTTCTGAAATAAAAAAATCAACAAAGGTCTTATCCGACGATTTAAGTACTGTTAAAAATGAAATAATTGATATTTTATCTCAAATCCCAAATATTCCACACGAAAGTGTGCCAGCAGGTAACTCAGAGAGTGATAATGTAGTTATTTTTGAGTCAAAAATTAAGATTAATAAAAATGCTAAAACACCCCACTGGGATCTTGCAAAAAAATATGACTTAATTGATTTTGAACTCGGTACTAAAATCACCGGATCAGGTTTTCCTGTTTATAAAGGGAAAGGAGCTAAGCTTCAAAGAGCTCTTATTTCTTTTTTCCTGGATTCTAATATCGATTTTGGATATCATGAAGTTCAAGTTCCATACTTAGTAAATGAAAGTTCAGCATTTGGAACTGGTCAATTACCAGATAAAGAAGGTCAGATGTATTCAGTCCCTCAAGATAATCTGTTTCTTATTCCTACAGCTGAGGTACCCATAACAAATATATTTAGAGATGAAATAATTGAAGAATCCAATTTACCTATTTTGAAAACTGGCTATAGTCCATGCTTTAGAAGAGAAGCTGGAAGCTAT
>JAYNRW010000051.1:3804-4866 GCA_038114965.1 Flavobacteriaceae bacterium
TGGAGCTCATGTAAGAGGTTTAAACAGGCTTCATCAATATGATAAAGTTGAAATAGTTAGGGTGGAGCATCCTGAAAAATCTTATGACTCCCTAAATATTATGAAAGATCAAATTAAGACTATAATTGAAAAATTAGAATTACCCTTTAGGATTATTACTTTGTGCGGTGGGGACTTGGGGTTTACATCCGCTTTAACATACGATTTCGAAATATATTCACCTGCTCAAGACAAATGGCTTGAGGTTTCTTCTGTATCTAATTTTGAAACATTTCAATCTAATCGTTTGAAAATCAGATATAGAAATTCTGAAGGAAAAACTAATCTTGCTCATACATTAAATGGTAGTTCTCTTGCATTACCAAGAGTTCTTGCGACTATAATCGAAAATTTCCAAACAGAAGACGGAATTAACATACCCAAAGCATTACAACCATATACAGGATTCTCTATAATCAAATAAAATATTTTGCGATTTGTAAAACCAAAAAAAGCACTAGGACAACATTTCTTAAATGACATAGGTGTTTCTTAGAGAATTGTTGAGTAGTTATCGCCATAACAAAATTTTTTATAAATTTGTCATTGAACAGGAATCTTAACCAAAATTTTAATTAAAAAAAAGATTGATCTTAAGCTAGTAGAAATTGATAAAGAGTCAGTTGATTTTCTGACCAACGAACTTGAGATAAATGACAGTCTAATTTATAATCAAGATTTTTTGAAGATGAATTTGGCTGAAGTTTTTAGTAAAAATAATTTCTCGATAATCGGAAACTTCCCTTATAATATATCCTCACAGATTGTGTTTAAAATTATAGATTACAGAAAATATATTCCTGAAATGTGTGGTATGTTTCAATATGAAGTTGCTGAAAGAATTTGTGAGCATGAGGGCTCAAAAAAATACGGTATAATTTCGGTCATAACCCAGGCTTATTACAAAACCAGTTTACTTTTTGAGGTGTCAAATAATTTATTTACACCTCCACCTAAGGTAAAATATTCGGTAATCTCATTTAAAATAAAAAAAAATATAAAATAAAAATTATATGAAAAATA
>JAYNRW010000051.1:4876-9066 GCA_038114965.1 Flavobacteriaceae bacterium
TAGAATTTATTAATAGCAATTTTAGACAAATAGATGAAATATTAAATGATAATTTTTATATATTAATAATTCTATATTTTTTTATTGTTACCATTTTATACATAATTTCAAAAATTATTTTTAAAAATAGTCAATCTTTCTTTCCAACAAAGAAGAAAAACCATAAGAAATAGTTTAAAACAAATTAATTTAAGTGATAATTTAAGAGAAGATATTATCTTTGATAAAAGACCCGAGCAATTATCTGTGAATGAATTTATTGATTTGACCAATTTGGTCAGTCATGATTTAAATAATTAGAGTTGAAAAAAAACGAAAAACATACAAAATTTGTTCTTACAGATGAATTGATCTCTAAAATTTTAGACTTTATCAACTCATCTGACGATAATTCAATTTTAGAAACCTTTTCAAATTACCATCATGCTGATATTGCTGAGATTATTGAAGAATTAAATTCTGAAGAAGCTACATACATAATCAAGCTTTTAGACTCTGAAAAAACATCTGATGTCTTGATGGAATTAGATGATGACTACAGAGAAAAAATTTTAAAAAATCTTTCAATCAAAGAAATCGCTGAGGAAGTTGAAGAGTTGGATTCTGATGATGCAACCGATATCATTTCTGAGTTGCCTGAAGAAAAGCAAAAGAAAGTTATTTCCAAAATTATTGATGCTGAGCATAAAGCAGATATAAAGGAATTACTTAAATATGATGAAGATTCAGCTGGAGGCCTTATGGCCAAGGAGTTAATAAAGGTTAACGAAAATTGGACAGTTACAAGATGTGTTAAAGAAATGAGATCTCAGGCTTCCGAAGTTACACGTGTTCATTCCGTTTACGTAGTTGATAATGATGATATTCTTTTGGGAAGACTATCCTTGAAAGACTTATTAGTTGCAAATCCAAAAACTAAAATTAGATCTATCTATAAAAAAAATGTTGATCATGTATATGATACAGATTCTGCTGAGTCGGTCGCTAGTACAATGCAAAAATATGATTTGGGAGCTATTCCAGTTGTAAATAAAAAAAAGAAGTTACTTGGAAGAATTACTATTGATGATATTGTTGATCTGATAAAAGAGGAGGCAGAGGAGGATTACCAACTTGCAGCTGGTATTTTACAGGATGTTGATGTTGATGATACAATTTTTGAGTTAACCAAAGCAAGACTTCCTTGGCTTATTGTTGGCCTAATCGGAGGTATCGGTGCAGCTTTTGTTATGGTAGGTTTTGATGAAATTTTAATTCAGAATGAAATTTTATTTTATTTCACTCCACTAATTGCTGCCATGGCAGGTAACGTTGGTGTTCAGTCCAGTGCAATAATAGTCCAGGGATTAGCAAATGACGATATAAGAGGAAGTATAAATAATAGACTTTTTAAAGAAACTCTACTGTCCATTCTTAATGGTGTAATTTTGGCAATATTATTATTTCTATTCATTTATTTCTGGAAAGGTGATACAAATATTGCGCTTGCCCTTTCTGTTGCTCTAGTTGCAGTAGTAATTGTTGCTGGAATTATCGGGACTTTTATTCCATTATTTTTGAATAAGAGAGGTATAGATCCTGCGATAGCGACAGGTCCCTTTATCACTACTAGTAATGATATATTTGGAATCTTAATTTATTTTATGGTTGCCAAATTAATCCTTCAAATTTGATAATGAAAAACATCTTAGTTTTATGTACAGGAAATTCGTGTAGAAGCCAAATGGCACATGGTTATTTTTCTAAAAAATTAGGTGGAAAAGCAAAAGTTTATAGCGCTGGTGTTGAGACTCATGGCCTTAATCCTTACGCGGTTTTAGTGATGAAGATGGATGGCATTGATATTTCTAATAATACATCTAATTTAATAGATGATTATATGCATATCAAATTTGATTTTATTATTACAGTTTGTGACCATGCAAATGAAGCTTGCCCATATATACCAGAGATTTTTGCATTAAGAATACATAAAAATTTTGAAGATCCGTCAAAATTAGAAATTACAAACGAAAACGAAAAAATAGATAAATATATTTCTTGTAGGAATCAGATAAAAGATTTCTGTATTGAATTTATTGCTGATAATTTTTAAGGTTATCACCTGAGAGGTGAACAATACTCCATCCATCAACAATTTTAGCCCCTCGATTTTCATAAAAATCTATTGCATTTTTATTCCAATCTATAACATTCCAAGAGATCCTTTTGGCCCCTAAATTTTTTCCGTATAAAATTACTTTATCAAAAAGTTTGCTTCCAATTCCTTTACCGCGCATTTTTTTTGTTACGATTAAATCCTCTAAGTGTAATGTCTTTCCCTTCCATGTTGAAAACCTATTATAGATAATTGCTGCTCCAACTATTTTGTTTTCAAATTCTGCAACAAAACACTTAAAAAGAGGAGTTTTATTTTCAAAACCCATAGTTTCCAAATCCTTAGAATTAATATCAACTTCATCAGGTTCTTCTTCAAAAACTGCAAGTTCAACAATCAAATTATGCACTTGAAGCATGTCTTTTTTAACAGCATCTCTTATTTTAATTTTCATGGTTTCAAAATAATTATTTTCTTTTTAATTTTTAGTTTTTCTGATATATTTGTCGAAAATTTATTTGGTGACAAATAAAAGTTTTTATTCACACTTTGAAGGGTCTTCATTTATAAAAAGACTTGGGGATTTTATTGCCCAAAATCAATCTACAAAAATTAAAGGTTTCAATGGATCTTCTCTTTCTTTATATTTCTCAACTATTATAAAAAGGCAGTCAAAACCAACTTTGTTTATTTTTAATTCAAAGGAGGATTCTTTATATTTTTTGAATGACATTGAAACTTTGAACCCGGATAAACAAATTTTTTATTTTCCCGAAACAACAAAAGAACCTTATTCTGACAAAGAACCAAACAACTATAATTTATTACAGCGAACTGAACTAATAGAGCATTTAAATTTTTCAAAAAATAAAAATTCAATTATTGTAACTCACTTACAAGCAATTTCAGAAAATCAACTAAATAAGAATGAACTTATTAAAAGTTCAATAAAATTGAAAGTAGATCAAAATATTTCATTTGATAAACTAAATGAACAGCTATTTGAGTTAGACTTTCGAAGAGAAGATTTTGTTGTTGAACCAGGAGAATTTGCTGTCAGAGGTGGTATTTTAGATATATTTCCTTATTCTAGTCAAACACCATACAGAATTGAGTTTTTTGGAGATGAAATAAGCAGAATTCGCTCATTTGATATTGAAAGTCAGAGGTCTGAAAAAAATCATCAAAACATTAAAATTATTTCAAATATCCAAGTGTCAAAAAAATCAAAAAATATTCAAAATATTTTTGACATAATAAATGATGAAACTGTAATATATCTTCAATGCATCAATTTATTTTATTCTGAAATTCAAAAAATTGTTGAAAATGCAAAATCAAAATTTGACAACTCCCTCAACAAAGAAGATTTAGTTAATCCAGAAAATCTATTTATTAATATACATTCGGTAAAAAAACAACTTAAAAAATTCAAACAGGTTGAATTTGATTCAATGAGTTCAAAAATAAACTTCAAATTAAATATTCAACCCCAACCATCATTTAATAAAAGCTTTAATCTTCTAATTGACGATTTAAAAAATAAAAGTTTAGCAGGATATCAGGTAAGCCTATGTTGTACAAATAGTCAGCAAAAAAAAAGATTATCACAGATTTTTGAAGACTTAAATTATGAAGATGCTATTGATCCTGTAATATTACCCCTTTCGTCTGGTTTTATTGACATGAATGAAAAGATAGTTTTTTACACTGATCACCAGATTTTTGAAAGATATCATAAGTTCAGATTTCGTAAAACATTTAAAAACAAGCTATCAATTGCATTAAAACAAATTAACAGTTTGAGTAAAGGAGATTACGTTACACATATTGATCATGGAATAGGAAAATATGCAGGATTACAAAAAATTGAAGTCGACGGAAAAATGCAAGAATCGATGAAAATAATATATGGAGAGCGAGATGTTTTATTTTTAAGTATTCATGCAATCCATAAAATTTCAAAATATAACGGTAAGGATGGTAAGACCCCTAAATTATACAAACTTGGAAGCAAAGCATGGGCATTATTAAAACAAAAAACTAAGAAAAATGTTAAAAAAATAGCATATGATTTGATCAAGGTGTATGC
>JAYNRW010000052.1:0-6530 GCA_038114965.1 Flavobacteriaceae bacterium
AATCTTGAAATTCTATTAAACAAGTCATGAAAAAATTTATATATCCCATTTTTATCTTATTTATAGTTAGTTGTAATAATGATAATAAAAAAACTATACAGGAATTAATTAATGAAGGAAACCTTGAAGAACTTCAAGAAAGAAGGTCTAGTCTTATTATTCAGAAAGGACAAATAAATAATGAATTAAAAGAAATAACACAGGGAGTTTCAATTCTAGATACTGCAAAAAGTTTTGTATTAGTTAATACAGTAATTACAAAAACAGAAACAATTAATCACTTTTCTAAATTTCAAGGTATTATAAAAACAGATCAAAATATGATACTTTATCCTGAATTCAGTGGAAGGGTTACAAAAATATATGTTGATGAAGGCGATGTAGTTAAAAAAGGGCAAGCACTAGCAAAAATTGATGATGGTGGGCTTTACAATGAATTAAAATTAGTAGAAAGTCAAGCCAAACTAGCAAAAACTATTTATGAAAGACAATCAAAGTTATGGAATAATAAGATTGGATCTGAAATTCAATATTTAGAGGCAAAAACAAATTATGAAATTCAAAATAATAGACTCAAAAGTATAACAGAATCTCTAGCTAAAACAACTATTACTGCACCCTTTAATGGCACTATTGATGAAATTTTTATTGAAGAAGGAAATTTAGTTTCTCCTCCAATGATGCCAGATCAAGGAAATGCATTTAGAATTATAAACTTAAATGACCTTTATGTTGAATCTGTCATACCAGAAAGTTTTATCGGTAAAATAAAAAAAGGTGCTGAAGTTCAAATTGAGATTCCAGTTTTAAATAAATCTTTTAATTCTACAATTAAACATTCTGTTAGTTCAATAAATGAATTATCAAGAACATTTAAAATAGAAGTTTCTGTACCTAAAAATGACTTGGATTTAATTCCAAACTTAAATGTTGAAGTGAATGTTTTAGACTACACAAATTCTCAAGCTATTTTAGTTCCAGAATCAATTGTTTCCGAAGATTCTGATAATAATAAATTTCTTTTTACTGTTTTAAACAATAAGGCTAAAAAAACAATTGTTGAAACTGGATATACACAGAATGGAATGATAGAAATTACAACTGGACTAGATGTTAATGAAATTGTTATTAATGAAGGCGGTAGAATTGTTAAAGATGGGCAAAATGTAAAAATATTCAATGAAGATGAATAAAGTCGATAAAGAGTTTAAGCCATCCGTTTGGGCTATAAGTAAATCAAACATCATTTACTTTTTGATGTTCATCTTCTTAGCATTTGGTATTAATGCTTATAATACATTACCAAGAGAAGATTTTCCTGAAATCATAACAAGTGAAGTATTTATTAGCACTATCAACCCTGGTAATACACCTGAAGATATTGAAAGGTTTATTACTGTGCCGTTAGAAGAGGCCGTAAAAGGAGTTAGCAATTTAGTTGATATTAAGTCTACTTCACTTGAAAATTACTCGATCATAAGTTTAGAGTTTGATGAAGAAATAGATATTGAGCTCGCCAAGCAAAAAGTTAGAGATCAAATAGATTCTGTTATTTCGGGAGAAGACTGGCCAACATTTAATAATGTAAAAGTTGAGCCTGATATTTTAAGCATGAGTTTAGCTGAGGAAATGCCAATATTAAATGTAAATATACAAGGTGATTATCCGACTGAACAACTAAAAAAATATGCTGAAATTCTTGAAGACAGAATTGAAAAACTAGATGAAATTAAAGAAGTTGATATTTTAGGTGCTCAAGATGAAGAAATAGAAGTTGCCGTTGATATTAAAAAAATGACTGCTTCTAAAGTTAGTTTTGAAGACATCCTTAGTGCAATTGCTTATGGGAATAGAACTATTGCTGCTGGGAATATCGTTTCCGATGGGCAAAGAAGAACCCTTAGAATTATGGGAGAAATTGAAAATCCAGATGATTTAAAAAACTTTGTCATAAAAAATGAATTTGGGCCTGTATATCTAGATGATGTTGCTGAAATAAATTTTAAAGAAAGTGAAAAGAAAAGTTATGCTCGTGAATTTGCAAAAAATTTGGTTTCGCTTGCAGTGAAGAAAAGATCCGGTAAAAATCTGATTAATGCTGCCAACAAAATTGATGTCATAGTAGATGAAGTCATAAATAATGAATTTCCTTCCGATTTAGAAGTAGTTATAACTAATGACATGTCTAACAGAATTATCAGCCAAGTTGATGATTTAGTAAATAATATTCTTTTTGGAATATTTCTAGTTACAACTGTACTAATGTTTTTCCTAGGATTTAGAAATGCATTATTTGTTGGATTTGCAATTCCTATGTCAATGTTTATGTCATTAATGATTATTTCTGCATTGGGATATAGCCTTAATACAATGATTCTATTTGCCTTAGTTATGGGGCTAGGAATGTTAGTTGATAATGGGATTGTTGTGGTTGAGAATGTTTATAGATTAATGGAAAAGGAAGGTATGTCAAAAATTGAAGCTGCAAAACTTGGAATCAGCGAAATTGCTTATCCAATTATAGTTTCTACAGCAACTACAGTTTTGGCTTTTGTTCCATTAGGACTATGGCCAGGCACAATTGGTCAGTTTATGATTTATCTACCAATTACTTTATCAATAGTTTTAGGATCATCTTTATTCGTAGCCATATTTTTTAACTCTATGTTAGTTTCAAAATTTATGAGTATAGATGAAAAAAATCTTTCTAAAAAAGATCTAATTAGATTGACATATTTTCTTTCTGGAATTGGTTTGTTTTTATTTATAATTGGAGGATCAGCAAGAGGATTTGGAACACTTTTCATATTCATAAATATTTTCTTTTGGTTATACTCATATTACATAAAATCTTTAGCATTAAGATTTAGAACAATTTTTTTAGGTTGGCTTGAAGATAAGTATGAAAGATTTTTAAGATTTGCTCTAACCGGTTGGAGAGCATTTGCTTTTCTTTTTGGAACAATACTTTTACTTTTTCTAACTATGATTCTTGTTGGAATAGCAGGACCAAAAATTGAATTTTTCCCAGATAATGAACCTAACCAAATTATAATTTATGCTGAATACCCTCAGGGTACTGACATTAAAAAAACAAATGCTATTACAAAAGAAATTGAAAGTGAAGTACTGGAGGTAATTAACAACAAAAAATATTTTGAAGGCTCTAAAAACTTCATGATTGAATCCATGCTTGCACAAGTTGGTGAAGGTGCCGGTAATCAGCAAAATGATTTTGGTTCCCAAGCAGATATGCCACAGAAATCTAAAATAACCGTAACATTAAGAGAATTTAAATACAGAAATGGATTTTCAAGTGAAGATTTAAGAAGTGATGTTCAAAGAAAGTTAAGCGGTAAATATCCTGGATTAGCTGTTTCAGTAGAAAAAGATGATAATGGGCCTCCAGCTGGATATCCAGTTAATATAGAAATAACAGGTAAAGATTATTTAGAATTAATTAGGACAGCTGAGGAAATGAGAATTTTCATCAATGATCAAAAAATTGCTGGAATTGAAGAATTAAAGATTGATGTAAATAAAAACAAGCCCTCTATTCAGATTGAAGTTGACAGAGAAAAAGCTGGTGAGCTCGGTATAAATCCTAGCCAAATTGGTTTAGTGTTAAGAAGATCTCTTTTTGGTGAAAAAGCAGGGATTTATAAAAAAGATGGAGAAGATTATGATATCAATGTGAGGTTCAATGAAACTGATAGATATGACAAATCATTACTGTATAACCAGAATGTTATTTTTAAAAATATGAACAATGGACAATTAGTTGAAGTGCCAATTGCTTCACTAATTAAGTCTGAAAACGTTGAAACATACAGTGCTATAAAGCATAGAAACTTAACCAGAGTCGTTACTTTGTATTCTTCAATTTTTGCTGGATATAATGCAAAAGAAATTGTGGATCAAATCAAATTTCAACTTGATGGATTTGAAGTTTCAGAAAATGTGAAATATAAATTTACTGGTGAAATTGAAGAGCAAGATAAAAACCAAGACTTTTTAAACACTGCCCTAATAATGGCATTAATGCTAATATTATTACTATTGGTATTCCAATTTAATTCTATTGTAAAACCATTAATTATTATACTTTCTATTTTCTTAAGCTTTATCGGTGTTTTCCTCGGTCTAATAATTTTTGATATGACTTTTGTTATAATTATGACAATGCTTGGTATTATTTCATTAGCTGGTATTGTTGTAAACAATAGTGTTGTACTAATAGATTATACGCAACTTTTATTGGACAGAAAAAAAGCTAAACTAAATCTCGAAAAAGATAATATGTTACCTAAAAATGAAATTTTCGAGTCTATTGTTAAAGGTGGAAAAGCAAGATTAAGACCGGTTATTTTAACTGCAATTACTACAATTCTAGGATTGATTCCATTAGCCATAGGTTTGAATATTGATTTAATGAGTTTATTTAGCACGGGTGATCCAAATATTTACATTGGTGGTGATAATGTAATTTTTTGGGGACCTTTAGCTTGGACTGTCATATTTGGATTAACATTCGCAACATTCCTAACTCTTATTATTGTCCCAGTAACATTTTATCTGAGTAAAAGGTTAGCTTTAAAAATTCGTAGCTTTAAGTTGAGCTAATTGATTATTGAATTTTAGTTCTAAATTAAATTTTGTTAGATATTTGCATATATGTATCGTACTCATAACTGTGGTGAATTAAGAAAATCTGATATTAATTCTGAAGTAGTACTTTGCGGATGGGTACAAAGAATTAGAAATAAAGGTTTTTTAATTTGGATTGATTTAAGAGATCGATATGGAATTACTCAACTTTTCATTGACTCTGAAAAAACATCTCCTGAAGTCATTTCAATCGCTAAATCATTGGGCAGAGAATTTGTTATCTCTGTCACTGGAAAAGTCATTGAAAGAGAAGCTTCAAATGAAAAAATATCTACTGGGGAAATTGAAATTTCAGTTGAAAATATTGAAGTATTAAATGAATCTGAAGTTCCGCCATTTACTATTGAAAATGAATCTGATGGTGGCGATGAACTTAGAATGAAATATAGGTATTTAGATCTTCGTAGAGATCCTCTCAAAAACAATATTATTTTCAGAAATGATTTAACTTTTGAAATAAGAAAGTATTTGAAAGAAAATGGGTTTATAGATATCGAAACTCCTTATTTAATCAAATCAACTCCTGAAGGAGCCAGAGATTTCGTTGTTCCTTCAAGAATTAATCCTGGTGAATTTTATGCACTTCCACAATCACCACAAACATTTAAACAACTTTTAATGATAAGTGGTTTTGACAAGTATGTTCAAATTGTAAAATGTTTTCGTGATGAAGATTTAAGAGCTGATAGACAACCTGAGTTTACTCAAATTGACTGCGAAATGTCTTTTGTAGATCAAGAGGATGTAATTTCAACTTTTGAAGGGTTGGTAAAACATGTGTTTGACAAATGCTTAGATTATGATCTAGGTAAATTTAAAAGAATAGCATACACTGATGCAATGGAAAGATATGGTTCTGACAAACCAGACACGCGATTTGATATGCAGTTTTTTAATTTAAGTGAAAAAGCCAAAGGAAATGGATTTAAAATCTTTGATGACAGTGAAGCTATATATGGATTCAATGTAACATCTGGTGCTGAGCTTTCTAGAAAGGAAATTGATTCTTATATAGACTGGGTAAAAAGACCACAAATAGGAGCGCTCGGATTAATTTGGATTAAACATAATATGGATGGTTCAATAAAATCTTCTATTGATAAATTCTTTGATGCTGATCAATTAAAAGATTTAACTAGTTCAAGTCCAGGTGATATAAGCTTCATAATTTCTGGAAATAAGAAAAAAACACTTACTCAGTTAGGAGCCTTAAGAATTGAAGCAGCTGAAAGATTTGGACTAAGAAATAACGGAAAATTTGAAGCTCTTTGGGTAACTGATTTTCCACTTTTTGAATGGGATGAAGATTCTAAAAGTTATCATTCAATGCACCATCCATTCACATCACCTGTTAATGGAATAATTACTGATAATCCTGCTGATACATTTGCCAATGCTTATGACTTGGTTATTAATGGAAATGAAATTGGCGGAGGATCAATCAGAATTCACAATAAAGAATTACAACAACAAGTTTTCTCTATTTTAGGATTTTCTGAACAAGAAGCTCTTGAGCAATTTGGCTTTTTACTTAATGCCTTTAAATATGGTGCTCCTCCACATGGTGGAATAGCTTTTGGTCTAGATAGATTAGTTGCCGTTATGAATCAGGATGAGTCAATAAGAGACTATATTGCGTTTCCTAAAAATAACAGCGGTAGAGATGTTATGATTGATAGCCCGTCTAAAATTGATGATCAACAATTAGACGATCTAAATATAAAATTGAAATAAATTTTGCTCCTTAGAATTTCTTTATATCTAATTTTTATTTGTGATATGGCTATCCTCTTTTACGGATTATATATCAAAAGTTCAGATATTATTTTTGGAGAGAAACTAATAGGAATAAGTGTATTAGT
>JAYNRW010000052.1:6540-8799 GCA_038114965.1 Flavobacteriaceae bacterium
TCCCTAATGCAATTGAATACTTAAGTAGTTTCTTTTTATTCATGCCCTTATTTTTATACTACAGATATAGAAATAAAAAACTAGATGATTATCTGTACAAGGATTAGTCCTGTTTTTCTTTTCTTTTTTTAATAAAAAAAGCGTCAATTAAAAGCTTACTTTCTTTTGACATAACCCCAGAAGTTACTTTAGTTTTTGGGTGAATTTTTGTTCCTAGCACTTTAAATCCTCTATGCGGATCGCTTGCTCCATAAACTAATCTACTCAATTGTGCCCAATACATTGCACCTGCACACATTTGACATGGCTCAAGAGTTACATACATTGTACAATCATTTAAATATTTTCCACCAATGTAATTTGCTGCAGATGTAATTGCTTGCATCTCAGCATGCGCTGTGACATCATTTAATGTTTCAGTAAGGTTATGTGACCTTGCAATAATTTTATCATTTGAAACAATAATTGCCCCTACTGGAACTTCATCTTTTTCAAATGCAACTTTAGCTTCTTGCAAAGCTTTCTCCATAAAATAATGATCTTTTTGTTCTTGATTCATTAACTGAGTTTTTTATACCATTCCAATGCTAAGCCGTCTGTTAAACTAGCTATAAAACAACTTACATCTAACAGACTAGAATATAAATCTGTGTCTTTATTTAGATACTCTTTCGGAATACATTCAAGCGCTAATTCATCAAATGCACTTACTTTATCTTCACGCCAGTTAATAACTGAACTAGTAAATGTTTTTAATAAGAAGTTTAAAACTTTGTAGCCCGTAAGTTCTTTTTCAATTACTTCTTTTGATTTATAAACTTTATCGATACTAATCTCTATGATACTTTCCATTTGAGATTTATATTTTGAAAGTGACATTAGTGATGTCTCTAATTCTCCTTTCAAAATTTTATCTTCATTTTCAATAAAAATGTTAACAGCTTCATTAATCAATGTGTTAATTGCAAGTGCTCTTAGGTAAGCAATTCTTTGAGATTTTAATCCCATAGAATTATATTTTTTTCTGTCAATTGACTCACTAACAAGTTTAACTAAAAATTCCAATGCAAATTCTTCAGGTATCCAATCTAGATTTATTCCGTCTTCAAAGTCAATCAGTGTATAGCAAATATCATCAGCTGCTTCAACCAAGTATGTTAATGGATGACGACTGAATTGATTATCACTACTTTTAAGTCCAAGCTCGGTTGCAACTTCATCAAAAAAATCAGATTGACTTGAGAAATAACCATATTTTTTATCCTTTATATGTTTAGTTGGTTTGTGAGGAAGCGAGCTTTTGGGATATTTAGTAAATGCACCTAAAGTAGCATAACTTAATCTTAATCCCCCTGGTGAACCAGGCTTACTTTCTGTTAAAATTTTAAAACCATTAGCATTTCCCTCAAATGTGCATAAATCATTGTATTGAAGATCTGTCAATTGAGATTTATAATTCAAACCATCTCCAATTTTATAAAAGTCACCTATTGCAGATTCTCCGCTATGACCAAATGGAGGATTTCCAATATCATGAGCTAAACTTGCAGCAGCAACTATACTTCCAAAATCATTAATTTGATATCCATGAATTTGATTTAAATATGGATGTTTATTTAAAATATGTTTACCAACAATTCGTCCTAAGCTTCTTCCAACTACAGAGACTTCTAGACTATGAGTTAGTCGAGTATGAACAAAACTAGTTTTTGAAAAAGGTATTACTTGAGTCTTATCTTGAAGGGATCTAAAAAAAGAGGAAAAAACAATTCTATCATAATCTACATCAAATCCTACTCTTGTATTATCTTGTTCCGATCGAAGTCTTTTTAAATTATCACCATGTCTTTTTAAAGACAACAGATTCTCCCATTTCATAAATGCAATTTAATATTTTTAAAGGTGATAAATAGTGTGAAGAAATAAAATCCTATAATTTTATTTTCATAAGCCTTGCAGAAGAGCTGCTTTTTTCATCTTCAGATGTTATCCAAAAAGTATTTGAATCAATTATTTTAATTGCCTCGACTTGAGTTTTACCAATTGGAATTTCGTACATGTCTATTTTGTAATCTTTTTTACTTTCAAGATCAAAATCTTCAATTTTTAGAATATAATATTCATTGAATATAAGAGTTCCAGTCAAAGCAAGAAGTTTTGTGTCTGGATCATAATCTCCTCCAGTTATGATTGACTGAGTATTCAAGCTTCCAATTTTTTTTGCTTCGTATTTGCCAGCAATTTTTGGTAGTGCGTAAA
>JAYNRW010000053.1:0-8777 GCA_038114965.1 Flavobacteriaceae bacterium
GAACCATATATTAGGTTTGAAGGTCAAAAGGGTGAACAAAAAACAATGTTTTTTAAAGATCCCTCAGGAAATGCACTAGAATTTAAAACATTTAAAAATATCGATCAATTATTTGAAAAATAAATTGATTATTTTTTTCTGGCTTTAAGCGTATTCTTCAATAACATGGCTATTGTCATAGGTCCTACACCACCAGGGACAGGTGTTATATGACTTACTTTATTTTTAACGGATTCAAAATCAACATCTCCCACAATTCTATATCCCCTAACTTTTGTTTTATCTTCAACTCTAGTAATACCAACATCAATTACAACTGAATCTTGTTTAATCATTTCAGATTTAAGAAAATTTGGAATTCCAAGAGCTACAATAACAATATCAGCTTTTTTTGTAAAACTTGATATATCAGGACTTCTACTATGAACCAAAGTAACAGTAGAATTTCCAGGTTTTGACTTATTACTCATTAATATACTCATAGGTCTACCAACAATATTACTTCTGCCAATAACAACAGTGTTTTTACCTTCAGTTTCAATACTATATCTATCAATTAATTCAATAATTCCATATGGCGTGGCTGGTATAAAAGAGTCCATATTTTGTGCCATCTTACCAAAATTAAAAGGATGAAAACCATCAACATCTTTTTCAGGATTAACCATCATCAAAATTTTTTCTTCATTTATATGTTTCGGTAGTGGAAGCTGAACGATGTATCCGTCTATTTTATTATTATCATTTAATTTATCTATTTCAGAAATTAATTCTTCCTCTGAGATATTTTCATCTAAATGAATTAAAGTTGATTTAAAACCAACTTTTTCACAAGATCTAACTTTACTTCCTACGTAAGTAAGAGAAGCACCATCATTACCAACTAAGACAGCTGCCAGATGAGGAGGTCTATCTCCATTTTTTACAATTTCTTGTACCTCAATTTTGATCTCTTCTTTAATTTTTTCTGAGGTTAATTTCCCATCTAATAAGATCATAATTAATTCTTTAAGTTATTCATCATTTGCATTAATTTTCCTGCTCCACCGGACTGTACCATTTTCATCATTTTTGACATTTGTTCAAATTGTTTCAATAAAGCGTTGATTTCTTGTATATCTCTTCCTGCACCTTTTGCAATTCTTTTTTTTCTACTATGATCAATAATTTTAGGTGTTGATCTCTCTTTTGGAGTCATTGAATGAATTAGTGCTTCTATATGTTTGAATGAATCATTATCAATATCCACATCTTTCATAGCGCTTGCACCTGGAATCATACTTATTGTATCTTTCAAATTTCCCATTTTTTTGACCTGATTTATCTGATTAAGAAAATCATCAAATCCAAACTTGTTTTTTGCAATTTTTTTACTGATCTCTCTGGCTTTCTTTTCGTCATAAACTTCTTGGGCTCTTTCAACAAGCGAAACAACATCTCCCATACCTAAAATTCTATCAGCCATTCTCTCAGGATAAAAAATATCCAAAGCATCAAGTTTTTCACCAGTTCCAACAAACTTTATAGGTTTTTCAACAACAGATCTAATGGTTAAAGCAGCTCCACCTCTAGTATCACCATCTAACTTTGTAAGGATAACACCGTCAAAATTTAAAACATCATTAAAAGCTTTAGCTGTATTAACTGCATCTTGTCCAGTCATTGAATCTACAACAAACAATATTTCAGAAGGATTGGTTGCTTCTTTAATATTTCTTATTTCATTCATCAATACTTCATCAATAGCTAACCTACCAGCTGTATCAATAATAATTAAGTTGTTTTTATTTTTTTTAGCATGAGATAAGGCATTCTTTGCGATAGATACTGGGTCTTTATTATCATCTTCAGTGAAAACAGGCACATTAATTTGTTCACCTAAAAGTTTTAATTGATCAATAGCCGCAGGCCTATATACATCACAAGCAACTAAAATTGGGTTTTTTTGTTTCTTCTTTTTTAAGTAATTAGCAAGTTTACCACTAAATGTTGTTTTTCCACTACCTTGAAGTCCAGCTAGAAGAATTATAGAAGGATCAGAAGATAAATTGACTCCAGCATGTTCTCCTCCCATCAGTTCAGTTAATTCATCTTTTACAATTTTGACCATTAGCTGACCAGGATGTAAATCAGTTAGCACATTACGACCAATTGCTTTTTCTTTAATTGTATTTGTAAATTCTTTAGCAATTTTAAAACTCACATCAGCATCTAACAAAGCTCTTCTTACTTCCTTGAGAGTTTCAGCAATGTTAATTTCAGTAATTTTTCCATGACCCTTTAAAACATGAAGTGCTGAATTTAATTTTTCTGTTAAGTTACCAAACATGACTACAAATTTAAATACTAAATCTTATCATTTGTTATTTTTTTCATTTTATAAATAACAATTACATGTGGAAAAGTAATCGCAGCTAAAAATGAAAAGAAAATGTCAAGAGAAAAATTTAAATTTACAGAGAAAATCAAATAAAAAACTAGCAATCCAATTAAAGCTGTGATCCAATAAGGTAAAGCTGTAATAAAATATTTTTTTAACATTGGATAAGTTGATGAACCATACAAAAAATTAGTTTGTTCCATTATGGAAGGAATACTGTGATAAATTACAAAATATAGAGCAAAAGAATTAAATAAACTGAGTTGAGAAAAAACAATCATTAGAAAAGGAAAAAGAATAATTTGATTAAGAATTTGACTTTTTACTCTTTTATAATTTATAAGTAATGAAATTACAGTAAGTAAAATAGAGGTAATTAATAACCACTTAAAAAAATCTTCAATTACAATAAAATTAGAAATCATAAAAACAATTTCCATAACCTCATTTCTATGAAAATAAAATAAAGTCGCAAAAATTAATAAACCATTTGCAAAGAAGAGTAGACCTGAATCAATATTTTCATCTAAAATTGTCCATTGCTGTTCTCCAAAATGATAACAACTAAATAAAACAAAAAAAATCAATGATAACAGAGGAAAACTAAAAAAAATAAGTGTGATTAAAAGAACAATAAATACATATATAAATGTTGTTTTTGAAATTTTTTTATTCTTACTATTTCCCCTGATGATTAAATAAATATCATTTGCACCATGAATAATCCCAAACAATAAGACTAAAAAAAAATATATCACCAACTGGTTATAATCAGATAAAATCCAATTAAGAATAATTGAAAAAATCGTAGAAATAATTATAAATGTGAATAACTTATTACCTGAAACGTATGATTTTTTTAACATTTATGACTTTTTTTTACGATAAAATTAATTATTAATTTAAATTTTTCTATTTTAGGAGCCATAAAAACCAATTAATTATTTATTATGGACAATTTTTTAAATTTTTTCTTACTAGGTGATGTACCTAATGATCTAGTAAGTTTTACGTTTTTCATTGGTACAATGGCCATGATGGCTGCGTCAGCATTCTTCTTTTTATCATTAGATGCTGGTGGTGCTAAGTGGAGAACATCAATCCTTGTGTCAGGGCTTATCACATTTATAGCCGCAGTACACTACTACTATATGAGAGATGCATCTGTTTCTGGTGATTCAGTTACTTTCTTCAGATATGTAGACTGGATTCTAACTGTTCCATTAATGTGTGTTGAATTTTATTTAATTCTTCAAAAAGCTGGAGCACAAAAAAGTCTAATGTGGAACTTAATTCTATTATCTACTGTAATGCTTGTTACTGGATATGTTGGTGAAGCTGGTTTAGGTGACGCTGTAGTTTGGGGTACCATTTCTGGTTTAGCTTACTTTGCTATAGTTTATATTCTATGGTTTGGTAGCGCCGGACAACTTGCTCAAAAAGCAGGTGGTGCTGTTCTAGATGCTTTTAATGCACTTAAGTGGTTTGTACTTGTAGGTTGGGCGATTTATCCAATTGGATATATGATCGGTACTGACGGATGGTATGACTTCGTTGATGCATTAGGGTGGAACATGGAAGTTGTTTACAACGTAGGTGATGCAGTTAACAAGATCGGTTTTGGTCTAGTTATCTATAACCTTGCTGTAACTGACAAATAATAACACATAGAACTAACCATAATAAGAAAAACCACTCCATTTGGAGTGGTTTTTTTTACATTCTTTCCGGCAAGTCTATTCCTAAAAGATTCATTGATATTTTTATTTGTTCACCAACTTTAGAAGACAACTGAATTCTAAAACTATTAATTGGCTTATTTCCTATGATTGTAGATGATTGATAGAATGAATTAAAAGACTTCACTAATTCATATGTATAGTTTGCAATTAAGGCTGGGTTAAGATTTTCATATGATGAGTTAGCAATTGAATCAAACTCTGAGAGAAGAAGTATAATTTCTCTTTCTTTATCTGTTATATTAACTTTACTGAAATCCTGGTTATTACTATTTTTTTTCTCTAATGACTTTATTCTTGCATAGGTATATTGAATAAATGGCCCTGTATTGCCATTGAAATCTATTGATTCGTTAGGGTCAAATAAAATTCTTTTTTTCGGGTCAACTTTTAAAATATGATACTTTAAAGCTCCTAGAGCAATTGTCTTATATAAATCATTTTTTTTGGCATCTGAATAGTCATTAGTTTTACCTAATGATTCTGAAATTGATTTAGCTTTTTCAACCATTTGATCTATTAAATCATCAGCATCTACAACAGTTCCTTCTCTACTTTTCATTTTACCTGTTGGCAAATCGACCATTCCATAGCTTAAATGTTTTAATTTAGATGACCAAGGATATCCAATAAGACCAATAACTTTAAATAACACATCAAAGTGATAATCCTGCTCGTTCCCAGTAGTATATATCATACCTTTCATATCTGGATGATCTTTATATCTTAAATACGCAGTGCCAATATCTTGAGTTATATAAACAGAAGTTCCATCTGATCTTAATAAAAGTTTTTCATCTAATCCTTGACTAGTCAAGTCAACCCAAATAGATCCATCTTCTTTTTTAAAAAAAATATCTTTACTTAAACCTTCAAGAACTATATCTTTTCCTGTTAAATATGTATTACTCTCATAATACATAGAATCAAAATCAACATTTAATTTTTTATATGTTTGATCAAACCCCTCATACACCCATGAATTCATTTTTTTCCAAAGATTAATTACATCTTTGTCATTTGCTTCCCATTTTAAAAGCATTTCTTGAGCTTCAATAAAAATTTGAGCATTCTTTTTAGCTTCATCCTCAGAAAAACCTTTTAAGACTAATTGTTTTACTTGATTTTCAAACTCTTCATTATATTTAACATAGTATTTTCCAACAAAATGATCACCCTTTAACCCTTCTGATTCAGGTGTGGAATCACTACCAAATTTCATCCATGCAACCATAGATTTACATATATGTATTCCTCTATCATTAATTATTTGAGTTTTATGGACATTGATAGAATTATGTTGAAAAATCCTTGAAACTGAATCTCCTAAAAGAATATTTCTAATATGACCAAGATGTAATGGTTTATTTGTATTTGGAGAAGAAAACTCAATCAAAAAAAGTTCTTTTTTTCTTTTTTCTTCATGTTTTTTAGAATCAAAAACTTTAATCAAAAAAGAATCTTTGAAAGATATATTTAAAAAACCTTGTATTACATTAAAATCTTGTATTATTTCAGATTTACTATTAACATAATTAACTATTTCAAAAGCAATATCATTTGGTGATTTTTTAATTATTGGAATTAAAGGAAATAAAACAACTGTTAAATGACCAACAAAATCTTTTTTTGTACGTGAAATATCAAAATTTAAGGATGAAATAGAATACTGATCAAGTAAATATTCTTCAATATTTTTTCTAAGAATATTTTCAATTTTCATAAAATGAAATTCAATTTATCTTTTATTAATTGGGACAAAAGATCTTAGATTTTCTCCAGTATAAACCTGTCGTGGTCTACCAATTGGATCGTTATTCATACGCATTTCTCTCCAATGGGCAATCCAACCAGGAACTCTACCTAATGCAAACATAACAGTAAACATTTCTTTTGGAATATTAAGTGCTTTATAAATAATTCCAGAATAAAAGTCAACATTTGGGTAAAGTTTTCTTGATGTAAAGTAAGGGTCATTTAAAGCTTCTTTTTCAAGCGATTTAGCAATCTTTAATATTGGATCATCAATACCTAAATCTTTTAAAACATCATGAGCAGCTTTTTTTATAATTCTAGCTCGAGGATCAAAATTTTTATAAACTCTATGACCAAAACCCATCAATCTGAATGGATCATTTTTATCTTTAGCTTTTGCCATAAATTTTTTAGTATCTCCTCCATCATTTTTAATAGCTTCCAACATTTCTAAAACAGCTTGATTAGCTCCACCATGTAATCTTCCCCACAACGCAGAGATACCTGCAGATACAGATGCAAATAAGCTAGCTTCAGATGATCCAACTATTCTTACAGTAGATGTAGAACAATTCTGTTCATGATCAGCATGTAAAATAAGTAATTTGTTCATTGCATGTATAATTACATTATTTTTTACATAATCTTGATTAGGTAACTGAAACATCATCTTTGTAATATTGTCAACATATCCAAGATTATAATCACCATATTCAAGAGGTAATCCTTTTCTTCTGCGGTGTACCCATGCTACAAGAATAGGAATTTTAGCGAGTAACTTAACAATAGAGTTGTACATTAAGTCATGATCACCATTATCACTATTATTTAAACTAATTTTTTTTTCAGGATTAAAAGCAATCAAAGCACTTGTTAGTGAAGACAAAATCCCCATAGGATGAGCAGATTTAGGAAAACTTTCAAGTATCTTTTTTAAATCTTCATCAACTATGGAATTTTCATTGATATCACTCAAGAATTTATTAAGTTCAGATTCATTAGGTAGCTGACCATAAATCAAAAGAAATGCAACTTCTAAAAAACTTGCATTTTCGGCTAAATCTTCAATTGAATAACCTCTATATCTTAAAACACCTTTCTCACCATCTAGAAAAGTTATTGAACTTCGACATGACCCAGTATTCTTAAACCCTGGGTCAATAGTTATTAAATTTGCTTCAGATCTTAGAGAAGATACATCAATAGCTTTTTCTTTTTCAGATCCAGTAACTACCTGAAATTCATACTCATTATTATCAAAATTTAATTTTGCTTTATCACTCATCACTCTAATTTAATAAATAAGCTAAAAACTAAAGGCTTTTCTTTTAAGATAAATTGCTTTTTCCTTAAGTTCTTCCTCAATTCTAAGTAACTGATTATATTTTGAAATTCTATCAGATCTTGACATTGAGCCAGTTTTAATTTGACCTGTTCCAAGAGCAACTGAAAGGTCCGATATAGTATAATCTTCTGTTTCTCCAGATCTATGAGACATAACTGTTGTATATCCATTTTTTTGAGCCAACCTTACAGCATTTATAGTTTCGGTTAATGTACCTATTTGGTTAACTTTTATTAATATTGAATTTCCAGCATTTTCAGAAATACCTTTTTGTAATATTTTTTCATTAGTTACAAAAAGATCATCACCAACAAGCTGAACTTTATCTCCTGAAATTTTTGTTAAGTACTTCCACCCATCCCAATCATTTTCATCCATTCCATCTTCAATAGAAATAATAGGATATTTATCAACCAATTCAGAAAGATAATTAGCTTGTTCCTCGGAATTTAGAACCTTGGCATCTTCTCCTTCAAAAATTCTGTAATCATACTTTCCATTTTCATAAAATTCAGATGATGCACAATCTAAGGCAATCATAACATCATTACCTGCTCTATAGCCAGCACTTGTAATAGATTTTATGATAGTTTCTAAAGCATCTTCTGTGCCATCTAATTTAGGTGCAAAACCACCTTCATCACCAACTGCAGTGCTTAATTTTCTTTCTGAAAGTATTTTCTTTAAGTGATGAAATATTTCTGAACCCATTTTAACAGCATGACTAAAGCTTTTAGCTTCAACAGGCATGATCATAAATTCTTGAAATGCAATAGGAGCATCAGAATGAGAACCACCATTTATAATATTCATCATAGGAACAGGTAGTATAGACGCATCATTACCGCCTAAATATTTATATAAAGGAATTTTATTGAAAGAAGCTGCTGCCTTTGAGACAGCTAATGAAACTCCAAGTATAGCATTTGCACCAAGAATTGATTTATTTTCAGTTCCATCTAAATCTAACATGATATTATCAATTTCTTCTTGATTTAAAACTGATTTTCCAATTAAGGCTTGCGAAATAACAGAATTAACATTTTCAACTGCAATTGAAACACCCTTGCCCATATAATCACTTCCTCCATCTCTCAATTCTACAGCTTCATGTTCACCAGTTGAAGCTCCAGACGGAACAGCAGCTCTACCAAATGAACCATTTTCTGTATGAACATCAACTTCTACTGTAGGATTTCCTCTAGAATCAAAAATTTGTCTAGCAGTTATTGTTTTTATTTTACTCATTATTATTTTTTAATCATTTGCACAAATTCATCAAAGAGATATGATGAATCATGAGGACCAGCACTAGCTTCAGGATGAAACTGGACTGAAAAACAATCTTTATTTTTATGTCGAATTCCAGCAATAGTATCATCATTTAAATGTAAGTGTGTTATCTCAATATTTTTATTTTCTTCTGTATCTTTTCTATTTATAGCAAAACCGTGGTTTTGTGATGTAATTTCTCCTTTACCTGTTTTCAAATTAATGACCGGATGATTAATCCCTCGGTGACCATTATGCATTTTATAAGTTTTTATACCATTAGCTA
>JAYNRW010000054.1:0-8672 GCA_038114965.1 Flavobacteriaceae bacterium
TTTTGTTTAAAGATTTAGATGTTGTCAATACTGCATCTGAAAATTTAAGAACCAGATTTTCTTTTTTCTCATGTTTAATTTTAGTTGATTCAAGCTTATTTAGAAATTTATTTTGAATAAAATTAGACCAAGGATCTCTAAAATCTGCAATCCATTTTAGATTAGTTGTTTTCTTTAATTTAAGCCCAACTAAGTGCATAGAATGAGGAGGACCAGAAGTTATTAGACAGTTTAATGGAGTTTTTTTGATATATTTTTTAATATATTTTACAGATGGAGGGATTAAATATTTTCTTGAGTCAGGGAAGAAAAAAAGCTCTCTCACAAATGATTTTACACCACTGCTTTTGAAACTCTCAGCAGAATTAGAGTTTTTATTTGTTAAAAAATTTGGCAACTCAAATCCAGAAATAAAATTCACTTTAACTTTAGAATCAACTTTATTTAATAATTCTTTATCCACAATTGGATACTTAGGATTTTTAAAAGTAAAAACATGAATATCGTGACCTAGTTTTGCAAGCTCATTTGAAAACCTGAGCCATCTTTGAACTCCAGATCCGCCAGCTGGAGGCCAATAGTAAGTTAATATTCCAATTTTTTTACTCATATATTTTTATCAAATCTTTTGATACTACACTGTTGTTTAATTTAGTAATAGCATCATAACAATTCTTTTGAAGTTTTGAATAAAGTTCCTTGTTTTTAATCATTAACAGCAAATTTGAAATAAAATCTTCAACATTTTTTTCTTTAAATATTTTACCACAATTAAATTTACTAACAAGCTCAGCTTGAGCTATTGAGTCGCTGCATAACAAAGGAATATTAAACGAAATATATTGAAAAATCTTATTAGCATAAGTTGTATCGTGATGTTGGTTTCTGTATAGAGGAGAAAGTCCAATATCAGAAATCAATAAATATTTAAATAAATCCTCTTCCTTTTGCCATCCAATAAAGTCAACTAAACTTGAAATTTTTAGCTTTTTAATTTTGGACTTTATTTTATGGTCATAAGAACTCTTTCCAATAATTATTAGTTTAATTTCAGGGACCTCTTTTGCTAAAGAAATCATTGAATCTAAAACAGTATCTAAACCTCTTCTTTCTGATGTATTACCAATATATAATAGCACATAATTGTTTGCATACTTTTTCTTTAACTCATGGTCATAGTCTTTATTTTGGTAAAAGCTTTTTCTAACTGTATTTGGATAAACGACAACATTGTCATTTGAAATTTTACATCTTTCTGTTATCTCTTTCTTTGCTTGATTGGTTACTACAATTACTTTTTCTGCTTTTGAGACATATTCCTCTTCGGCTTTTTTCCATCTTTTAACACTGATTAAAAGCTTTCCTAAAAAACTATTCACATGTTTATAAGATTTCATTATCTCATGCCTGTTTTCATGAAGGTCAAGGGTATATTTTAGATTATATTTTTTACAAACATCAACAGCAGCTTTAGCAATTTGTATATCATGAACATGCATTCTATCAATGTTGTTCTTATGAACAAAATCTTTAATTTTTGACTTCATTAAAATTGAGTAAAAAGGAAAATCATTTGCTAGAGCAGATAGTTTATACGTTAATGATGAACAGTAATATCTTCGAACTTTTATGCCGTTTATTATCTCACTTTTAATATAATTTTTTTGATATGAAACACAGAATAAATAAACCTCATGACCATTTTTAATAAGTTCTTCACATTCATTTGTGACTCTTGCATCACTTGGATAAATAGCGTCTAGAATCATTCCAATTTTCATAATAAAAAATTAAAGATTTAAAACGCCTTTGTAATAATTAGTATAGTTTCTTAGAGACTTTTCAGCATACACAGCATAATATCTATTTGTAAAATTTCTAAGTAATGGTCTAAACCCTAATTTAAAAGTAGGGTTCTTCCAGTACTCTTTTTTCTTTACTTCCCAGCCTGATTTTTCTAATAGCCAGTCAAATTGCCATGCCTCAAATTCATGATAATGACGATCCCTTTCGTCATTCTTGTTTTTATAAGCTTTAGAAAACCATAAGCTTAATGGAACGGTAACAAAAAGCCTTTTGCAATTCAAATTTTTTAAAAGAGGGAAAGGAGAAACTAAATGTTCTAATATTTCAAACCCAGTAACAAGATCAACTTCCTTTGGTATTTCAATTTCATATTCAAAATCAAAATCTTGACCTTCACTATTAATGACCTTGTAACCCTCTTTTTCCATTATTTCTGAAAATGGATTTCTAACACCAAGGTCATAGATTATCCCACCGTCTGGTAAAATTTCCTTAAGCATTGTTAAGGTTTTTTTATATCGGTATTTTGGAAGTTTATTATACATTAACACTCTTTTTAAAATAAAAGCCTATTGATAACAATAAAATTACAATAGAAAAAATAGAGATAATTGATCCAGTCACTAAAACAGGAGGATCAAACCAAAAATGTAGTTCATATTTTCCTGCAGGAACTTCCATTCCCCTCAGCAAATAATTAACTCTTTGATGAATTAAAGGTTTTGAATCAATGGATTTATCCCCACTATTAACGATCATAACATTCCATCCTTTATTATAATACGCCTCGGAAAAAACAGCAAACTGATTTGATATTGCATCCACTTCATAAATCAACTTATTAGCTCTTTTTTCCTTGAGAACAATTGAGTTTTGAGGGTCTTTTTCATAAGATCTATCACTCATATTTTGAGATATCGCAGTTTTTTTAAAGTCTATGTTATTTAGCTGCAATATTTCTTCATCAAAGCTTT
This sequence comes from Flavobacteriaceae bacterium, assembly GCA_038114965.1. Classification (GTDB taxonomy): domain Bacteria; phylum Bacteroidota; class Bacteroidia; order Flavobacteriales; family Flavobacteriaceae; genus Eutrophosalina. Next base: position 2,781 of record JAYNRW010000054.1, read on the forward strand.
CAACAGAAACTAGTTCCTCAACAAACCATGCAGAACCTAAACTGTTTTCGTTAGTTTGCAGCTCAAGTTGATTGTTTTGATTTACATCGATTATATACTTCACATTAAGCATATCAAGAACTTTATAATTTCTTTTAAATAAATAGAAGTCAAATAAGTCTTGCATTTTTTGAGGTCTGGCCGCATTATATCCGGAGATTGATTTGTGGAAATAGGATGTTCGACCGTTAGTTAATCCTCTGTATGGTTCAAAAACTCTAAAATCACTTTTATCATTTTGTATTTCTAGATCTAAAAAATTTGCTTTAAAAGGATTAGAAATAGATGATTTAGCAACAAAGTCATCTTCATTTACATACTTTTTATCTACTGACCATAAGTCAACAGTTATGATTAGAAACAGAACTAATAAACTGTAATTTTCATTTATTTTTTTATTAATACTAGCATATAATATTCCCAAACAAAGGATTACAAAAACAGAACTTCTTAAAATATCTGATTTATAAACTATAACTCTTTCATCAATAATCATTTTCAGTATTTCTGGATATTGATCAAAAGGTTCAAAGTTGGATTTAAAATCAAATAAACTTTCACCAAAAAAATATAAAATACCAAATACTGAAAGAAAAGCTGATCCAATTATTAGTAGCTTTTTTTGAGTAATTATTTTTTCACTTCTTTTTTTATAAAAATTATACAGACCAAGAATAGCGATAAAAGGAACTAAAAATTCAATTAAAACTTGAATAGATGATACAGCTCTGAATTTATTGTAGAATGGGAAATAGTCTATAAACAGATCTGTCAAAAAAGAAAAGTTTTTACCCCACGACAAAAACAAGCTGAATGCAAATGCACTTAATACCCAAATTAAATTTATTCGGCTAAGAAAAAACAAACCAATAACAAATAAGAAGAATACCGTTACACCAATGTATGCTGGAGCTTCAACTATAGGTTGATCTCCCCAATAAAGTCTAGCATTTTCATAAATTATTTTAGCACTTTCAGAATCATAATTTCTAAGATTTTTAAAAAAATCAGAATCTTTATCAATTAAATCTCCACTGCCCCCACCAGTGAATCTAGGAATAATTAGATTAAAACTTTCAGTTGTCCCATAGCTATATTCTGTAATATATTCACGGGTTAAACCACCAGTGTTTTCTTTTTCAGATCCATCAGGCGTAATTGTAAGTTCAGAATTCCCTCTTGTACTAAAATCTGTATACTCTTTAGTTGCGAGAATGGATGTTGCATTAAGAGTTATTGCAAGAACTATTGCTCCAACAAAACCAGTATATTTTTTATAGTCAATATTTTTATTTTTTATTTCATTAAATAAATGAATTAATGCTAATAGACCGCACAACATTACAAAGTAGTAAGTCATTTGATAATGATTTGCATTAATTTGCAATCCAAATCCTAGAGCTGCTAAAATAAATCCAATCAAGTATTTTTTTTCAAATAAATTATATACTCCTGCTATGGCTATTGGAGCATACCCAATTGCAAGCGCTTTGGTATTGTGACCAACTCCTAATATTATAATTAGATACGTAGAAAATGCAAAAGCAAAAGCACCAACAACAGCAAACTTTTTTTCTACTTTAAGTGAAATTAGCAGAATGTAAAAGGACAATAAATAGATAAATAAATAATCAGCAGGTCTTGGTAGAAATCGTAAAGATTTATCAATCTTATCTAATAAGTCAAAAGGATATTTAACTGCAACTTGAAACGTAGGCATTCCAACAAATGCATTATCTATCCAGTAAGGTTCTTCATTAAAAGATTCTCTATGATCAACAATCTGTTTTGCCATTCCTGAAAACTGAGCGATATCAGATTGAAAAATAGCTTTTCCTGAAAGTAATGGACTAAAATATGCTAAAGAAGCAACCGCAAAAAAGACAACTATTGCAATATGATAAATAGAATTACGCGTGAAAAAAAAATTAATCAATTTCTTCATAATCAATATATTCTCCTACCTGTTCCTTTTTTTTCTCTTCTTTTTTAGGTGGTTTATGAAACGGGTTGTTTTGCCCAGCCCTTTTAGTAAACTTTTCAAAGTTTTTTTTGAGTATGTATCTCAAAATATAAGGAATAAGTTTTTTGAGAATGTAGCTAAAAACAATAAAAAATAATATTATATATATAAAAATCATTATAATTATTATTACCAAAAATACAATTAATCAAATAATGGCTTTAACTTCAGTTATAATTTAAATGAAAAAGAGATTATCCATTCTTTTGTTGTTTATTTCTACATGCTTGTTTTCACAGTACACAGAAACCATTAATTCTAATAGGCCTGGAACTTCTCATGGTGCATTTTCTGTTGGAAGAGATGTTCTACAATTTGAAATAGGAGGAAATAACTATTCTTTTTCACATGCAAACCTGAATGATTCAGAAATCAGAGGAATTAATGCTGTATACAATATAAGATACGGTTTGTACTTAGAGAACCTAGAAATATTTCTGAAAGGAAGTTATAATACAAGAGATATTAATGATAATTATAAGTATAATACAAGTCAAAAAGAGAACTTTTTAGCTGAACATTCACTTGGAGTTAAGTATTTAATTTTTGATCCTTTTAAAAACAAAAAATGGCATAGTGAAGATTTATATAGTTGGAGATCTAATAAAAAAATTAAATTGACGGACCTTATTCCTGCTGTTTCAATTTTTGCTGGGGGAGATTATTTGTTTGAAAATAACGTTCAGTATGACGATCAATTTTTTTACTTAAAAAAAGAAAATTTTGGTTATCAAGATCAAAATACTATTCTACCATTTATTGGTATAGCTACTCAAAATCATTTTTTGGGTAAATGGGTTATTGTAAATAACTTATCTCTTGAAAATTTTGGATCGGGTTATAATAAGATAAACTATACATTTACGTTGACTCACAATTTGAGTAATCCACGGTGGAGCATTTTTGCAGAATATCAAATAATCGAAAACGATATATATTCAGACAACTTTTTTAAATTTGGAATAGCCAATCTTGTTTCAAAAAACTTACAAGTTGACTTAAACTTTGGAGGAAGTCTCAAAAATACTCCATCAAATAGTTATGTTGACTTTGGGTTTTCAAAAAGATTAGATTGGCACAGAGATAAATTGCCTATTGATAGAAAGAAATTAAAAGAATTAAGAGACAAATTAAAACAGGAAAAGAAAACAGAAAAAAGCAATAAAAAGGATTCAAAAAAGGTTGGAAAACAAAACAAAAAGCAATCTAGACAAGAGAAAAAACAAATTAAGAAAGCTAATAAACCACAGAGAAAGAAATTTTTAATATTCTAATGATTAAGATAATTACAGTTAAAAACTCAAAACAAGTCAAGGACTTTGTAATGTTTCCATTTAAACTTTACAAGGATTGTGAATATTGGGTTCCACCTATAATTAATGAGGAAATTGAGGCAATGGATACTAGTAAAAATCCTGTTTTTAAAAATGCAGAAGCAGAATTCTATTTGGCTTATGACGAGCAAGAAAATATTGTAGGTAGGATAGCTGCTATTGTAAATTGGGTTGAAATCAAGGATCAGAAAAAAAATAAATTAAGATTTGGTTGGTATGATACTATTGATAACATAGATGTTAGCAAGAAGTTAATTGAAAAAGTATTAGAATTTGGTAAAGAAAGAAAACTAGAATTCATTGAAGGTCCAGTTGGTTTCTCAAATATGGACAAGGCAGGATTATTGACCTACGGATATGATGAATTAAACACGATGATAACATGGTATCATTACTCTTATCAGAAAGAGCATCTTGTTAAATTAGGACTTAAGCAATTGGCGGAATGGGTAGAGTATAAAATCAAAATTTTTTCTGAAGAAGAGGCTCCTGAAAAAGTGAAAAAATTTGCTGAAATAATTGCAAAAAGATATAATCTAAAATCTATTAACTTCAAGTCAACTAAGGAAATTATTCCTTACGTTGATAAAATGTTTGAATTGTTAAACATTACTTATAGCCCGCTTCAAACCTATGTTACCATTAAGCAATATCAAATTGATTTTTATAAAGAAAAATTCATTAAATATATTCACCCAGATTTTATAAAATGTGTAGTAGATAGTGAAGGAAATTTAATTGCATTTTTAATAACTATGCCTTCATTTTCAAGAGCTCTTAAAAAAATGAATGGTAAACTATTCCCGTTTGGATTTTTACATATTTTTAAAGCGCAACATTTTAATGATAGAGTCTCATTATACCTGATTGGAGTTGATCCAAAATATCAAAGTAAAGGAGCTACTGCAATTTTATTCAATGATCTTCAACAGACTTTCAACAAGAGAGGAATAGTTGAGGTTGAAACTAATCCAGAGCTAGTTGAAAACAAAGCCATTCAAGCATTTTGGAAAAACTATGAAAGCACTCTTCATAAAAGAAGAGCAACATTTACAAAGAAAATTTAGAAATGGAAGTAAATGACGATATAGTTGCAATATCTTCTGCTCCTGGAATGGGCGCAATAGCAATTATTAGAATTTCTGGCCCTAACACAATTTCTAAATTTCAACCTTTTTTTATTTCAAAAAAGAAAAAAAAATTAGCTGGTCAAAGTTCTCATACTCTTCATTTTGGAGAGTTTGTTTCAGATGATCAAGTTATTGACGAAGTTTTAGTTTCTGTTTTTAAAAAAGGAAAATCTTTTACAGGTGATGAGTCTGTTGAAATAACTTGTCATGGATCTACATACATTCAAAAATCCATCGTGGAAGCTTTATTAAAGAACAATATTAGGCTTGCTAAGCCAGGTGAGTTTACAATGAGGGCTTTTTTAAACGGTAAGCTTGATTTAACTCAGGCTGAGGCAGTTTCAGATTTAATTTACTCAGATTCAGAGGCAATGCATAAGATTTCTCTTAATCAAATGAGAGGAGGATTTCAGAGTGAACTCAAGCTTTTAAGAGCAGACCTTCTTCATTTTCTATCAATGATTGAGCTGGAGTTAGATTTTTCTGAAGAGGATGTTTCGTTTGCTAATAAGGAAGATTTAATTAACCTAGTTGATAAAGTTGAGAAAAAATTAATTTCTTTAAAAGATAGTTTTAAACTTGGAAATGCAATTAAAAATGGAGTTCCAGTAGCAATTGCAGGCAAACCAAATGCTGGGAAGTCTTCTTTGCTAAATTCATTACTAAACGAAGATAAAGCAATAGTTTCAAATATTCCTGGAACAACTAGAGACGCTATTGAAGATACTGTCTTTATAAATGGAATTAAATTTAGATTTATTGATACTGCTGGATTAAGAGAAACATCTGATGAGATTGAAATTAAAGGAATTGAAATAACTAAATCAAAAATTTTAAAATCTTCTGTTTTGATTTATTTGTTTGACATAAATAATACTAATGAAAAAGAGATATTAAAAGATTTGGAAGAGTTTTATAGCAACGATTTAAAAATAATTTTAGTTAGAAATAAAATTGATTTAAAGAGCAAAACTAAAATCAATATAGACAGTTTTAAAAAATATAAAATAACATCATTACTAGAAATATCGGCTATTGATAAAGAATCAGTTAGTATCGTTAGAGACAATTTATCAAATGAATTTGGTAGTGACTCCTCAAATAGTGATGTTATTGTAACAAACCTAAGACACTATAATGCTCTTTCTGATTCAATCAATTCTATTGAAAAAGTAAGAGAAGCAATTGAGAATGAAGTCCCAGGAGATTTACTTTCAATTGATTTAAGAAATGTAATTGATTCTGTGGGTGAAATAACAGGCGAAATTAGTAATGATGAAATGTTAGGAAATATTTTTTCTAACTTTTGCATCGGAAAATAACTTAACTTTGATATGAACAAATTAGAAAAATGAAGAAGCTGTTA
>JAYNRW010000055.1:0-8497 GCA_038114965.1 Flavobacteriaceae bacterium
ACAATAACAAATATCAGCGCTCGACTCTGAAATACCAGATTTTAAATAAACAAATTGACTTCCTCCTCCAGTATTTTCATTTGTAATTGTTACATAGTTGACATTTTTATAAGTTGGTGTTTGAGGATTAGCAGTAACATCATCATCTGATGTACTACATGAAACTAATAAAATAGATAGCAATAAATACCTTTTCATGATCAACTATACACAACCACTATGCCATTGTTTTTTATTTTGTTAATATTCTTATAAATTTAAATTATGTTTAATCGGTTAGTAATCAAGAAATTCTCTTTTGTGTTTTTTGTTTTATTATTTGCTATTTCTTGTGAAGAACAAGAAGAAAATAATGACTCTGAAGATATTGTCAGGACAGGTCTTTTAACAAAAGTTCTAAATCATGATAGTAAAGTAAGAGAGTATTTACTTTATGTTCCAAATAACTACAATCCAGATTTAAAATATCCTTTAATGATTAATTTTCATGGTTTTGGAGGTTATGCAAAGGATTTTGTTAATGAAGCTGATATGAGAAATTTAGCTGAAGATCAAAACTTTTTAGTTGTGTATCCTCAGGGTACTCTTTTAAATGGATCTCCTCATTGGAATTCTTCACTCCCCTCATCAGACAATAAAAGTTCTACAGATGATATAGGTTTTGTCGAAACCATGATAGACGCTATTTCAGCTGAATATTCAGTTGAAAGTAAAAGGATTTATGCAGCAGGATATTCAAATGGAGGTTTTTTATCTTATTTCCTTGGTTGCAATTCAAAAAGGTTTGCTGCAATTGGATCTGTTGCAGGAACAATGATTGACGACACTTATAAAAGTTGTAATGCTTCTGTTCCTACAGCTATGATTAATATCCATGGAACTGCAGATAAAACTGTCCCTTATGAGGGTGATGGTTCTGGAAGTACTTCAATTCCTGATGTCATTAATTGGTGGAAAAACTTTAATAATTGTTTTAATGAAGATGTTATTTCTAATCAATCAGGTTCCATTGAACAGTACATTTTTTTTGACGATAATGGCAATGCATATGTACAGCATATTAAAATTTATGATGGAGATCATTATTGGGATGATAAGTTAAGTTTCAACGGCAAAAATACAAGTGGCCTAATTTGGGATTTTGTTTCCCAATTTGATATAAACGGAACGATAAATTAAACTTCTACAAAACAGTTTTTAATCTGAAACAATTGCCGCGCTAATTTCTTCATTACTTTTTAAAACTAGAAAAGTGGATATTGCATAATATGCGTGTTTATTGCTAGCATCTGTTTTTAAATCATTGACCCAAGGCTGGAAACTATAATCAAATTTTATTGTTTTCCCATTTAAATTTTCTGAAAACTTATCGACTCTCAATGGTACTGCCATTCCTGGACACCAACCTGCTCTATCTGGTTGCCAATTACCTCCTTGGTTATTGATTGGGTTTGAACTGCATCCAATTCCTTTCATTTGATGTTGAAATTTATGTACTCCATCAATCTTAATTGTATGAGTTCTGAAACACCATTCGGCACATCTTCTGCCGTCAGCATCAGCTGGAGTGGCATGTCCCCATCCTGTTATTATTGTTCTTAAATGAGCACTTTGAATATTTTCACCAAAAGAAATTGATTTATCAAGATCAAATTTAGACTGATCCTCACCATAAATCACTCCTTCTAAAGAGTTTCTGTTATACTGCATTACTCTTGAAATTTGATAGTTTTTGAAATCAGGTTCACCTTCAATATAATCAAAATCAACAGATAAATTCCATCCATCATTTCCCCATACTTCAATATATGCTTTTAATTCAACTGCCCCTGATAATAAAGATTTAAAATCCGTTACATCAATTTCAATTCCTCTCTCTAAAGCTTTTGTATCTACACCATATGGAGTTATATATCTGCCTATCTCATACCATTCATTACTTACAGGCTCTCTCACTAATATATTTGCAAAAACATCCCAAGCATTACAACCAGCAGAAGGGCATTCTAATTGAACATACATTTTAATATTTTCAATTTTAGACATGTCATTGTGTAAATCAAACTTTTTTACTGAAGATTGGCTTAATCCGGATCCAAAAGCTAAATGTTCCCTATTGTAAGTTTTGTAATTATGTCTAAGTTTTATCGCATTTCCAGACAAACTAATATTCTTTTGATTTACTTGTGAATTTGTAATACTTATAGAGCCTGTATGAGATCCTAATGTTGATGGAGAGAACCTAACATATAATGTTTTACTTTGATTAGGTTGAACTGTTATGCTGTTTGTAAATGAAATATTATTTTCTGAAATTTCAAAGCTGTCTCCAATAGAAACTGTAATATCAGAATTCAAGTTTTGACTTGAAATATAAAATGTGCTTGTGGTTGACGATTTAGTAATCTGAGTATCTTCAAACTCTATCTTAGTCTTATCTGTATTTAGAGTTGGAGTTTTATTTTCAATTACGTTATTACTGCCTGAGGAACTTTCGTCTTTTGAGCATGAAGCTAAAACTAAAAGAGTTAATATCAGAGTAGAAATAACTTTATATATATTATTTTTTTTCATATTCTATATTTTTTGGATATTTCACTTTTGTCATTCCGTTGCGCATAAAAATTGGATTTTCAAATTCTAAATATAATTCATATTTATCTTCAACCTTATCAACAAAATCTAAAATTTCTCTTAGATTTTTTCTTCCAAATTTTGTTAATCTAAAACAAACGTAATCGTTGTAATCAATAAACCATACTGCTTTTTTAGTTTCAGAGTGTTGTCCTTTATAAACCTCGTTAACAAACGCATAGTGTTTAATTTCTTTCCACGACTTTCCTCTTTTAAAAAAAGGTAACAATAACACTTTTCTAGTTATCCCATGTCTATCTACAATAACATTATTTATTCCAAATGACAAAAACAACAAAGTCAAAAACCCAGTTGTCCAAGGATCTCTATCAATTAAGAACGAAAAAACATTACCATCATAATAGTAAGGAATGACGTTACTTTTTTGTATAATAATCAAAATAAAACCAAGAGAAATAAATAAGTAGACATAATAGTTAGTGCCTATGCCAAGTGAAGAATATTGCTGCATTAATTTGACTTTATTTTAATCTTAAAGGTTAATATAGCTAGTACAAAAAATACACCAGCAGCTATTAAATAAGGATAGTCAATAAATGTCAAATTATTATACATTAAAAAAACTACAACTAAGCTTAAAACACATCCAATTGTAAATATTGAAAAGAATATCCATTTTAATATTTTCATACTGTAAATATAAGATGCAAATAACAATAATTATTAGAAGTTTATAAATCATTATTAATCACTATATTAATATCAACAATTAATTAAAATTATGGATACAACAGACTTACTCTTTACAATATTAAGTGTTGCTTTTATTTTAATTTCCGCTTATGGCGCTTTTAATCAAAACAGAAAAAGCTTTTTAATAGGAATGTGTCTTTGGAGTATAATTCCTGTTGTTGGAGAGGGTATGGCTTATACTAATGATTCCGATCCTGCGCACTTGGGATTGATGGCTTTATTTTTCTGTTTAGTGATTTTAACATTTCCAACTAATAATGCATATAATTCACAAAATATTGCTGCAACAGCTTTGGCTAAAAAAATTGGTCTTGCGCTTTTGGTTGCAAATGTATTTCAAGGATTTAATATAATATGTAATGATATTGGTGTTGCCCCAAAGTTTGGATACTTTCACTTAGTAGCTGCACTTATAATTCTTTATCCAATAATAAGAAGCAATATGGATAAAAATTTTAGCTGGAAATAAAATCAATTTGGCAATATCACTTTATCAATAACGTGAACTACTCCGTTATTGGCTTGAACATCAACAGCTACAATATTGCTAACTCTATTATTACCGTCTGTTATAGAAGCTCCACCAGTTACATTAGCAGTAATATTACCGCCTAATGTAGTTAACTGAAGATTATCCGAAAGTTGAGATGATAAAGCGTTAGTTTCAGCAATAACGTGATAAGTTAAAGTTGCTTTTAGAGTAGGCTCATCTATATCTCCTAATGAACTTACGCCAAGCTCACTTAATAAATTAGCAAACGCTGTATTATTGGGGGCAAAAACTGTAAATGGAGCTGGTGAATTGTTGGCATTTGTTGATAATATTTCAACAAAATCTACAGATAAATCTTCACGAGTAACAGCCTGAGCTAAATTTTTAAAATTTTCATCAGCTGTAACAAAAGTAACAACAGTTGGAAGTGGAATTACTCTATTAACAGTATGTATAATTCCGTTTGATGCCATAATATTTCCTCTGGTTATCATAGCTTCTCCATTAAGAGTAACTCTCATATTAACCTGTTCAATGTGAATTGACATTGGCAATCCAGTTGCATCACTTAAGGCAGCTGTTTTTGCATATCCAGTTTCAAAATTTCTATAAGGCAACTCTCCAGCAATGACATGATTTAATAAAATATTTTTTAATAACTCTTCGGGAACATCATCAACAGATGAAAAGCCATTCTGCATTAAAAATCTTCCCATTACCATATTTGATGGCGCAAATAATGTATATTTTTCAGTTCCATTCAAGACATTAGACAATCCTGTTTTTTGTAAAGCATAATTTAAAAAGGTATAATTGGAACTTGCTTCAATTCTGTTCAATATTGTTAGTGGTGCGTTATCAAAGTCGTCGTCATCAACTGAACATGAAAATGCGAAACTTAGTAAAACAAATGCAAATAAGATTTTTAAATTTTTCATAACACAACTGCATTTGCAAATAAAGTGCCATAAAATTTAGTAAATTACTTTTTCCAGGAAAGTAACCATTCAATATTTTTTGGATTATTATATATTTTATTCCAACCTGAGTGACCAGAATTTCCAATATCAAAAACTATATTCTCATTAGTTTTTTTTAATTCTTCAAACATATCTTCAGCAACTGAAAATTTAGAAGTTTTATCATTTGTACTATGATGTAGGAAAGTAGGAATGTGTGATACTTTATCTGAAAGCGACAAGTAAGAATATGGTGTGTGATGAGGGCTTAAGGGCATAATTGCAGCAAATAATTCAGGTAATTCAGCTGCAACAATAAATGTACCTCTACCACCCATACTAAGCCCAGTTAAATAAATTCTATTAACATCTATTTTTAAATTTGATTTAATATCTTCAATTACGTCTAGAATTCTTTTTGGACTCCAATCAATACCAAGCTTGAAAGGTGCAGCAATGATATAGGGATCATCTTCAGGAACATGAAAATTTTCTAAATTTTTGACCTTCCATGTCAAGGATCTCGGATACTCTCTAATTCCGCCGTGTAAAAAAATAACTAGGGGATATTTTTTATTTTTATTATAATTTTCAGGTATCCTAATATTATAAGAATATCCACACTTCCATCTTAATTTATCATTAACACAATCTTCAAATTCATTTACTGGTTCTATATAATTATCAACCCAATTTGTAGTTAGAGCCCAAGGATCAGATTTTTCATTTTCCCACCAAGCTTGTATATTCCACATTTCCCAATATTTTTCATCCCCATCATATATAATATTTGTTAAGCTATTAATTCTTATAATTTCACCGTTATTAATTTTTGGCCAACTAGAATTTGATTTTGTTATTTCTAATCCAGGATTAGCTTCAAAATCACATGGAGCACAATCATTCTGTGAGATTAAAATTGTTGGAATTAGTAAGACAAAAAGTAAAATTTTCTTCATTTATTAAATATAACTAAATGTGATATAATGAGTTACTTACTAATTTCCTTAAGAAAATAGTACATGATAACCATGACAGCAATACTGCCAATGAGTATAAAAATTCCAAAGCTGGGTAGCTCCATATTCACACTTATACAAAAAATATACCTAAAAAATTATGGAGACCAAGCTCTACCGCCAGTAGCTTCATTTAAATCAACGCATCCAACTTGTCTACCTGGGATTGGATTATATGCTAAAACTTTTTCACCAATAGTTTCAGACCATTTAAAAGAAGTTATGGTAAGTCTTCTAATTGTATTTAGAAAATTATATGAAAGAGCAACAACAGGGGGGTTATTTTGATTGCTTTCGAAATCTCTTGAATACTTATAAAAATCTGAATTCCATGATTTATGAGAATCTACTTTATCCTTGAAGAAATATTTTAACCTTAACTCAAGATCTTCGTTAGTTATTTGATTTACATTTGAATTATTACTTTCTGACAAGCAATTTTCTACAAAACAATCAAAAGCTTTTTTTAACAAGTTCTGTTGTTTTGCCTCCATCATATTAATAACATATAAATCGATAAATTTTGTAAGATTTAATTCCTTCGCGCCTGGAACTTCATCGTCAGATGGAATAATTAACTCCGTTAAATTTGAAAGTAAGATTATTTGGTCTTTACTAAAAAAAACAGGTTTCCAAGTTGTACCATCAGAACAACTATGTAGTAAACTAGAGACAGCAGGAGTTAAAGTTATTGCTCCAACACCTAAGCCTAAATTCTTTATTAATTCTCTTCTTTTCATTTATAAGTTTCTCTTGTTTAGTTCTTTTACTGCATAATCAACAGCTCTAGCAGTTAAAGCCATATATGTTAATGATGGATTGACATTTCCTCCAGACGTCATAGCAGCTCCATCTGTTACAAATACATTTTTTACAGAGTGAATTTGATTATACTTATTCAGAACTGAAGTTTTAGGATCACGGCCCATTCTTGCTGTACCCATTTCATGTATTCCATTTCCAAAATTATATTTTTTACCTGTTCCTTTAACCTCTTTAAATCCTGCTGCTTCAAGCATTTCAATCGCTTGTTGCTGCATATCTTTTCTCATGTTTAATTCATTCTCTTTCAAACTTGCATCAAAAGTTACAGTCGGTAATCCCCATCTGTCTTTCTTATTATAATTCAAATACATCCTATTATCATGATAAGGTAATATTTCACCAAAACCAGACAATCCCATTGTCCATCCACCAGGTTTTAAAATAGCTTCTTTTAAATCTTTACCATAAGAAAGCTCTGCGATTTGTTTGGTCCAATCTCCTCTACTTCCACCTCCTTGATAGCCATATCCCCTCAGGAAATCTTTTCTGTTTGTATTGCCTCCAATATTTCTAAATTTAGGAATGTAAATTCCGTTTGGCCTTTTACCAATGTAGTATTTGTCTTGAAATCCATCGTATTTTCCACTTGCTCCAATTTGAAAATGGTGATCCATTAAATTGTGTCCTAATTCACCCGAATCATTTCCCATTCCATCAGGGAATCTATTAGATTTTGATTGAAGTAAAATAGAAGTAGATCCTATAGCAGAAGCGCAAACAAAAATAATTTTAGCTTTAAATTCATAAGTCATCATTGTTTCAGCATCAATTATTTTAACTCCACTTGCCTTTTTTTTGTCTTCATCATATGAAATTTCATAAACTAACGAATTGGGTCTCAGGGTCATATTACCTGTATCTTCAGCAGCTGGCAGTGTAGATGAATTACTGCTAAAATACGCGCCATAAGGACATCCTCTTCTGCAACGATTTCTATATTGACACGATACTCTTCCTTTTCCTGGCTTTGTGCCTTCTGTTATATGAGCAACCCTTCCAATAGTTAATAGCCTATCATCATATTTTTTTGCTAAGGCCTCCTTTAAAACATTTTCAACACATGTAAGTTCCATGGGTTTTAAAAGCTTTCCACTTGGAAATTGAGGAAGTCCTAAGTTTTCTCCACTGACACCAATATATTCTTCAACGTAATCATACCACGGAGCCATGTCTTCATACCTAATTGGCCAATCAACAGCAATACCTTCTTTCGCGTTTCCTTCAAAATCAAACTTTGTAAGCCTATGGCTTTGCCTTCCCCAGGTTAAAGATCTTCCACCAACATGATATCCTCTTATCCAGTTAAATGGCTTATCCTCATTATAAGGGTGTTTTAAATCATCAACAAACAGATGTTTTGTTGATTCAGTATTTACATATCCAGTTCTACTCTGTTTTGGTTGGTTTTTCTTAATCTCATTAGTAATTTTGTCACCAGATGGAAAATCCCAGTGATCCATATTAGCCGTGGTGTAGTCTTCGGGGTGGCTCAACATCCTTCCTCTTTCAAGGACTAAAGTTTTTAATCCTTTTTCACACAGCTCTTTTGCAGCCCAACCTCCACTTACACCAGTACCTATAACTATAGCGTCGTATTCTGTTTTCATTTTCCTTAATTTCTAATTTAGGAAAATAATGGAACTTATTATGTTAAAGTTTTTTGCTTGAGGATGAAAAGATAATAAAGTATATAAAATTGATAATTTTTAATTATTTAAGAAAAAATAATAATAAAAACTATTTTCTTGCTTTATGCTTTTGAAATTGGCCAATTGTCATCTAATGGAAATTGTCCTTCATTATAATCATTAAGTTCGTTATCATCAATTAAGCATTCGTCAAGTTTTTTAGTG
>JAYNRW010000056.1:0-3540 GCA_038114965.1 Flavobacteriaceae bacterium
GGTTCTTACCGATAACAATGCAGATAGAAAGTCACTTTTGATTAATTTGGGTGGAGGAGTTTTGACTGATTTAGGTGGATTTTGTGCAGCGACCTACAAAAGAGGTATTGATTTTATTAATATCCCTACTACACTTCTTTCAATTGTAGATGCATCTGTTGGTAGTAAAACAGGTATTAATTATGATTCATTAAAAAATCAAATTGGCACATTCTCTGACCCAAAGCTTGTAATTATTGATGATAAATATTTGGATTCACTAGATGACAGAAATAAAATTAGTGGATATGCGGAAATTTTTAAACACAGTTTAATCTCAGGAAATTTATTTGACGAGCTTATTTCTGATTCTAAGACTCTTTACAATGATAAAATTATTCATAACTCAATAAAAGTAAAAGATGAAATAGTGAAGAAAGATAGAGAAGAATCTAACATCAGAAAATATCTAAATTTTGGTCATACTATAGGTCATGCAATAGAATCTTTAAAAATGGGTACTAATAATGAACTTTTGCATGGTGAAGCAATAGCATCAGGATTAATCATTGAATTGTATATTTCACATTTAACTTTAGGATTCCCTTCGGAAAAGGTTGAATTATGTACAAAACACATTAATAATTTATTTCCCAAAATCAAATTAACAGATAATGAAATTATTAAGCTATATCAACTTATGAAATTTGATAAAAAAAATTATAAAGACAATACAAATTTTGTTCTTCTAAAGGATATAGGAAGTTGTGTTATTGATCAAACAGCAATAAAAGACTCTATTGATGCAGGAATAAATTATTATCTGAATAATTAGGCAGAGTTTCTACTAGCGTTAATGTTTCCAAATAAAGATCTTGTTATCATTCTTTCAAATACATCTAATTTTTTAACTGATCCTTTCTTTTCTATTTCCTTAATGTTTTGTAAAGCATATTGCTGAATAGTAATAAGTGGTAAAACAATGTTTTCACGAGTAGTAATAGATTCTTTGTTCGCAGGTTCATTTTGCATAAGTTCTTTGAAATCTGAAACCTTCAAGAGCATTTTTTTTGATAATTTATACTCTTCAAATATTAAATCCCAAAAATCTCCAAATTCTGGATCGTTAGTCATGTAAGATGTAAGCTGAAAAAATGATTTTGTTAAACTCATCATACTATTTGACACTAATGCTCTGAAAAAAGGAACTTCCCTGTAAAGGGATTTCACCTCCTTAAATCTTTTATTTTCATTAAAATAATTTAAAGCAGTTCCTAATCCAAAAAAACCAGGTACGTTTTGCTTTAATTGACTCCAACTACCTACAAACGGAATAGCCCTTAAGCTCTCAAAATTAAATTCCGATGAATTTCCTGATCTTTTAGATGGTCTACTTCCTATATTGGTTTTAGCGTAATACTTAATTGTACTCATCTTATCTAAATAAGGAACAAATTTTGGATGATCTTTGAAATTACTGTAAGTTTCATAGCTTATTGATGACAACTTATCTAAGGTTCTTCGATGATTCCTTGAGAAGATTTCTTTATCAGAAATGATTCTGTTTTTTACACCAGAGCTTAATAATTGTTCCAAATTATATTGGCATGAGTCAAGTGTACCAAAGTTTGAACTAATAGTTTGTCCTTGGACAGTGATTTGAATTTGATCAGATTCAACTAAATTTCCTAATGCACTATAAAACTGATGAGTGTTTCCACCTCCACGTGCTGGTGGACCTCCTCTTCCATCAAAAAATATAACCTTAATTCCATATTTTCTTGAAAGCTTAGTTAAAACCTCTTTAGCTTTTAAAATACTCCAATTAGCAGTTAAATAACCTCCATCCTTAGTTCCATCACTAAATCCTAACATAATAACCTGAGTGTCATTTCTAAGCTTTAGATGACTTCTATAGTCTTTATTGTTATATACTACCTCCATTACATCAGAACATACATCAAGATCATTAATAGTCTCAAACAGAGGAACAATATCCACTGTTGGATTTTCCCATTCACATAATTTAAACATTGTAAAAACTTCGAGAATGTTTACAGCTGTTTGATTATTACTGATAATATATCTGTGACAACCTTTCTCACCGTTTGATTTTTGAATGGTTTTCATAGCTCCAATTGATTCAATGGTTGAATTAACAAGAGGATCATTAAATTTTATTTTATTGATTTTTTTCCCTTTTAACTTCGATAAGATTTTAATTTTTTTTGGTTCAGATAAAATAGAGTAATTATCGGGAAATTCTTTACTAAATGCTTTTTTAAAAATTTCTTCAAAAACCTTACTATGAATTCTAGAATCTTGTCTTATATCAAGGGTAGCAAAATGATAACCAAATATTTTAACCTTATCAATTAACTCATCCAGTTTATCTAAGAATAAAGACTTGTGTTCATTGATTACAGTTTCTCTAATAAACTCAAGTTTTTCAATTAATTTGGAGAGACTTATTTTGGGGCTTTTATTAGTTTCAAAGATACTAATGTACAAGTCATCCTCAATCTTAGTTATTATATCTTCAATTTTTTTGAAGGTTAATCTTCTTCTTAATTTTCTAACATCTCGGTAATAATTTTTAATTATATCGCTTCTAAGCTTTTGAGATGTTTTGAGCGTTATTTCAGTTGTAACAAAAGGATTTCCATCTCTATCTCCCCCAGGCCAAAAACCTAACGATAATAAATCGTAATGATTAAAATCATTATCAAAAATGTTAGTTTTAATATATTTAAAGATATTTCCTATAGAATTATAAAAAACATTTTCTAAATACCAAGATAAACTAACTGCTTCATCGTAAGGAGTTGGTTTTTTATTTTTAAAAAACGGAGTTTTGCCGAGTTGAGCAAGAAGGTTTTTTATTTCAATAAGGTTGTTTCTTTTAACTGATTCAGACAAATCAGTAATAATACCTAAAACGGATCCAGGGTAAAATTGTGTTGGATGAGCTGTTAAAACAGGTTTTACTTTAAAATTGTTAAGATATTTTTTTAATTCTATCTTTTTATTAGTTGATTCTACTTGTTCTTTAAGATTTCTCAAAGTACCAACACCATCCATATTGTTAATCTCACTGAAAGCAGCATCTTCAATAGCATCAAATAAAACAACTTGTCTTTCAACATATTGAATAAATCTAAACAATAGGCCTATTTTTTCTTTATCTGTATAATTATCACAATATTTATTAAAAAAAGTATCTACTATTGATTTTGGATCTTTTTTATTTTTATAGCCTGCATTACAAACTTCTGTAAAAAGAGGGAGTAGTTGACCAGTATCAGCAATACTTTCATATGGAAGTGTTGAAAAAATACTATTATATATGTGAAATTTTGAGAGGACTTTTTCATTAAACCTCTCCTTTTTTGTGAGTTTTCTCATTAAAACTATTTGATCTCGTTAAAAATTTTATGCATCAACCTTTTTTTGTCATTGATGCTTTCTTCTAATGAAATCATAGTTTCAGTTCTAGAAACACCATCAATATCATCAATCATGAATATTATCTCTTTAGCATGATTAGTATTACGTGATCTA
>JAYNRW010000056.1:3550-8455 GCA_038114965.1 Flavobacteriaceae bacterium
AAATATTAAATCTTCCTGTAGTAATATGAGCGACTGTAACAAAAGGTATATTATTAAGTTTTTCAAGAACAATATTTGTTAAATGAGTTTTTTCAAGAAAAATACCAATGTATGCTATGAATGTATAACCAAGTTTTTTATAATCTAAAGCTAAAGAAGAGCCCTTAATTATTCCCGCATCTTCCATTTTTTTAACTCTAACGTGCACAGTACCAGCAGATATAAGTAGTTTTTTTGCTATATCGGTAAAGGGAATTCTAGAATTGTCAATTAATAAATCAAGTATTTTATGGTCTACATCGTCTAATTTAAATTTCATATTGCAGTATTTTCAATGAATTTGCGAATATACTGAATATTCAACAATTAAATTTTGAATTTTAACAAAATAAAATCATATATATCGTTTTTTTAACATTTTTTATTTAATCATTATAAACTATTCTTGTTCACATAAATTAACAATTTTATTAATAAATGTTAATAAAAATATACAATTGTATACTAATTTATATTAAATCACTTATTTTCAATAATTTATATGTTATTATTTAAATTATTACTTTTAATTATAACTTGTTTTTTTGAAGATATAAATTTTTAAATAGGATATTTTTTTTAATATATTTACAAATGTAAACATGAATGATATAGCCAAAAGAATAGATGAAATAATGAAAAAAAAGAAAATCAGCGCTTCTGATCTTTCAAAAAAAATCAATGTGCAAAAATCAAGCATATCACACATATTAAGTGGAAGAAATAAACCAAGTCTTGATTTTGTAGTAAAATTAAGCGATTCATTTAACGATATTAATATAGATTGGCTTATAAATGGTGATAAATCCACTACCCCAACGTTAAATTCAGACTTATTAGAAAAAAATAATAATTCAAAGAAAAGAGTTACTAAAATTGTTTTATTTTACGATGACAAATCTTTTGATACATATGAGGCAAATTAAACACTATTTTTATTTTAGTTTATTATCATTTTACTTTTCCTGTTCTATCCCTGAAAAAAACTGTAATTTATATAAGAATGGAACCTTTGAGTTTACTGCAGAAATCAACAATGAAATAGTAACTTCAAAATTCACAAGAAATGATAGTATTGAAATTGAATATTTTCAAAATAAGATAGACACTTCATATGTTAGATGGGTTTCAGATTGTGAATTTATACTTACAAAAAAGAATCCTCAATCAATAAATGATAAAAAAGCGATCAGTATGAAAATACTATCAACAGAAAAGGAGGGTTATAACTTTGAATTCTCTATTGTTGGAAACAACAACAGCTCCTTCAGAGGGAAAGCTATTAAAATAAATTAAAACTCAAGTTTTATTTGTGATTGTTCATTTTCATTTGAATCATCATCACGATCATCATCTTGCTCATCTACAACTTCAATTTCATTTAGCTCCTTTATTTCTGGCTCATATGGTATTGGATCTAATAAATTGATTTCCTTGAGTTGTTTTTTACTTAATTGATTACCAATAGCCTTGATTCCTTTGACGGAAATAAAATCAAATACATTTACCTTATCTCTAGTTAATTCTTTTCCATTTTTAACAACAAGCTCGATAACTGGTTTCCAATCTGTAGAAACTAGCTCTACTTGAATATTTCTAGAAATATCAACGTATTTTTGCTCGCCTTTTAACACGCCTAACACAAACCTTTTTATAAAATATATATTCTTTTTGGTGTTAAAATAAACAACACTAATTGGTCTTGATCTATCAGCTTTCTCTAGAATAATCATATCATCTGGAAAATGCATACTAAGATCGGGAGAAAGAATTTTTAAAATTCCTGAACTACTGACTATTAATAAGTCATCGTCAGGTTTAAACTCACCTAGAAGATCTCCTCTATTTTCAACATTAATCCTCGATACAGTTTCATCAAACCATATTTTTCTTGGCTTTAAGGTTGAGAGTCCTTTTTCCTTAAACAAAACCTTATTTACTGAATGTTTTGTAACTATATTCCCCTTTACAGACCTTCCTTTTATTGTTAAATCTCCAAAATCAAGATCCCATTTTAATTTCTTTATAGATCCTGACTGTCTTAATTGAATAGTTACAACTTCAGCTTCACCATTTGGGTTAGATGAAAAATAAAGAACCTTTGTTTTTGGACTATTTGATGTAAGATTATATGTTTTGTCTCTGGTCACTCCTGTTACATTAAATCTTTTCATATAAGACGTACCAGTCTTACCATCCTTGTAAATCATATTGTAGACGGTTCTTGAATCCTTTTTTCTAAATACAGCTGCATGAATTATATTCTTTGCAACGAATTTTTTTCTTTCAATTTTAGTAACATGCATGTTACCTTCTTCAGTAAAAACAATAACATCATCAATATCAGAACATTCTTCAACAAACTCTTCTTTTCTCAAAGTAGTACCAATAAAACCTTCAGATCTATTTACATACAACTTAGAATTACGAACAACTACTTTTTTAACATCTACATCATCAAAAATTCTAATTTCTGTTTTCCTTTCCCTTCCTTTTGAATATTTTACTTTTAAATCTTTAAAATATTTTATAGTATAGTCATTCAAGTTGTCTAGATTAAATTGAACACTTTTTAAATCCTCTTCTATTTGATTGATTTTTTTATCCGCTTTATCTATGTCATATTTTGAAATTCTTTTAATTTTTATCTCTGTTAAACGAATAATATCATCTTCATTTATATCTTTTTTAAGAAGGTTTATAAAAGGCTCCAAACCTTTATTAATTGCATTTAAAACATCCTCCCAACTTTCTTTATCCTCAATATTTCTATATATTCTCTTTTCAATAAAAATTTTCTCTAAAGTGGAATTATGCCACATTTGATTTAACTCATCCTTTTTTACCTTTAACTCTTTTCCTAATAATTCTTTAGTTAAGTCTGTTGATTTCTTTAAAACCTCGCTTACACCTATAAAAATTGGTTTGTGATTCTCAATAATACAACTCAATGGAGATATTGAAACCTCACAATTAGTAAAGGCAAAAAGAGCATCTATTGTTTTGTCAGGTGATACTCCTGAGGGCAAATGAATCAATATTTCAACTTCTGATGATGTATTATCTTCAATCTTTTTGACCTTGATCTTTCCTTTATCATTTGCTTTTAAAATTGATTCAATTAGAGACGATGATGTTGTTGTAAAAGGAATTTGTGAAATAACTAGAGTATTTTTATTAAGCTGATCAATCTTAGCTCTAACTTTAATTCTCCCTCCTCTTTTTCCATCGTTATACTGAGTAACATCAACAACTCCACCTGTTGGAAAGTCAGGAAAGATATCAAACCTTCTTCCTCTTAAATATTTTATAGATGAATCAATTAATTCAATAAAATTATGGGGCAAAACTTTTGTTGATAATCCAACCGCAATACCCTCGGCGCCCTGAGCTAATAGTAAAGGGAATTTTAGAGGTAAATTAACTGGTTCTTTTCTTCTTCCATCATAAGACAGTTGCCATTCCGTAATTTTTGGACTGTAAACTACCTCTAATGCAAACTGGGACAATCTAGCTTCAATATATCTAGAAGCTGCAGCTGAATCTCCAGTAAGTATGTTACCCCAGTTTCCTTGAGTCTCAATCAATAAATCCTTTTGACCTATTTGAACTATTGCATCAGAAATACTAGCATCTCCATGAGGGTGATATTGCATAGTATGTCCAACTATATTTGCAACTTTATTAAATCTTCCATCATCAAGATCTTTCATTGAATGAAGAATCCTTCTTTGAACAGGCTTCAATCCATCCTCAACTGAAGGAACAGCTCTCTCTAAAATAACATATGAAGCATAATCAAGAAACCAATCTTTATACATTCCAGAAATAGGAATCAAACTATCATCAGATTGATTTTCTGACTCTAAATCTTCATTAAAATTCTCTTCTTCTATCATTTATGCTTTATCTAAATCAATTTTTAAGTTATCGATTATAAATCTTTGTCTTTCTGGTGTGTTCTTCCCCATATAAAAAGAAAGTAACTTTTCGATACTAGTATCTTTATTAATGATTATTGGATCCAAGCGCATATTCTCACCGATAAAATTTTTAAATTCATTTGGTGAAATTTCACCTAGACCTTTAAATCGTGTAATCTCAGGTTTAGGAGATAGCCTTTCAATAGCATCATGTTTTTCAATGTCTGAATAACAATATATTGTTTCCTTTTTATTTCTTACTCTAAATAAAGGAGTTTGTAAAATAAATAAATGACCTTCTTTAATTAATTCAGGAAAAAATTGAAGAAAAAAAGTAATCAATAAAAGTCTAATATGCATGCCATCTACATCCGCATCAGTTGCTATTACAATCTTGTTATATCTTAATTTTTCAATTCCTTCTTCAATATTTAGCGCTGCTTGTAATAAATTAAATTCTTCATTTTCATAAACAATTTTTTTTGTCATTGAAAATGAATTTAAAGGTTTCCCTCTTAAACTAAATACAGCTTGAGTGTTTACATTTCTTGATTTTGTTATTGAACCACTCGCTGAATCCCCCTCAGTTATAAACAAAGTTGAGTCTAGTCTTAATTCATTGTTCATATCCCCTAGATGAACTCTACAATCTCTCAATTTTTTATTGTGAAGGCTTGATTTTTTTGCTCTTTCTCTCGCAAGCTTTCTAATTCCTGAAAGCTCTTTTCTTTCTCTTTCAGCTTGGACTATCTTCTTCTGAATTTCTTCAGCTACATTTTGATTTCTATGTAGATAATTATCTAAGTTTTTTCCAATAAAATCATTAATGTAAGTTCTTACAGTAGGAAGATCACCTCCCATTTCAGTTGAGCCTAGTTTTGTTTTAGTCTGAGATTCAAAAACAGGTTCCATGACTTTAATACTAATTGCACATAATATAGAT
>JAYNRW010000057.1:0-8449 GCA_038114965.1 Flavobacteriaceae bacterium
TAGAAATTTAAACAACTAGTAAGTAAATCTATCTGGATTTAATTTATTGTATTCATCATTAGCCAATAAACCATAAAACATTGGATCCATTAATGTACTTGACCATTTTTTAAATTTTAAATTTAAACTATCATAAATATTGTTTTTTTGAGATTTTAAATTTGTTTGTTCTGAAATTTCATCTCTAAGATTATACAATGCATCTGTTTCTTTATTTTTAATAAACTTGAAGTCTCCAAATCTAACTGCGGATCCTTCAATTCTTAATTTTGGATCATTTTGCATAAAGTTATTTCTCCAAAATAAAAACTCATGAGGGTCATTTTTATTATCACCTTTTAAGAAAGGGATAAGATTTACTCCATGTAATTCATTTTTAGGTTTAATTTCTGGCGATGTTAATTCCTTTAGAGTTGCAAAAATATCGAGTGAAATTATTGGATTATCAAATACCTGACCACCTTCAATTTCTTTAGGCCATTGCATTGCAAAAGGCACTCTGATACCACCTTCAAATAAATTACCTTTTTTTCCTCTGAGTTCACCATTGTCCGAATCTCCTCTCAATCTTCCTCCATTATCTGAAAGAAAATAAATAATTGTATTATCATAAATTCCTTTTTCCTTTAGTTTATTAATAATATTTCCAACACCATCATCAACTGCACTGACCATTGCTGCATATGTTTTTCTGTTTTTTTCTTCAATATGATCGTATCTATCTAAATATTTTTGCGTTGCTTGCAATGGACCATGAGGGGCATTATAAGCTAAGTAAATAAAAAATGGATTTTCTGAATTTCTATCAATAAAATCAACACTTTCTCTTGACAAAGCATCGGTTAAATACTCTTTTTCTTCTATTCTTTCCTCATTTCTTAATAGTTTAGTTCTATAAGCTTGATTTTGACTTTTAACTTCAGTCTCATCAGCTAATGTCCACTCTTCAGGAAAATATCGGTGACCTCCAGTCAAAAAGCCAAAAAACTCATCAAAACCTCTTTTTAATGGTCTTAAACTTTCGTGAGCACCTAAATGCCATTTACCCACAGCAAAAGTTCTATAACCTGATATCTTAAGCATATCTGCCATTGTTACTTCAGTTAATGGTAGACCCATATTAGGATCTTTTGGTGTGAATAATGGGTTTTTGCCAAAGCCAAATGTATCTTGATATCTACCTGTAATCAAACCTGCTCTACTTGGTCCACACACTGGATAAGAAACATAACCTTCACTAAACAAAACACCATTTTTTGCAATACCATCAATATTTGGTGTAAAAATCTCAGTTGAACCATTAAATCCAACATCATTATAACCTAAATCATCTGTTAAAATCAAAATTACATTGGGAAGATTTTCACTTTTATTACAAGAAAAACAAAAAACAAGTAGAATTATAAAGGTTTTTTTCATGTCAGTTATATTATAAGTTCTAACAAATCTATAAAATATAGTTTGTTAAAATTTTATCAAAGCTTTTTCAATTATTCATAAATTATCTAATTAAAATCAGTTTTTATCCTAAAATTCAAAAAATTGTATTTTAATGTTGAATCAACTAAATTTAAATAATAACTAACTATTACAATCAAGCTAATTATGAAACATACCCTTTTTGCACTTTTACTTTGTGCTCTATTCTCGTGTAACACAAGTGTTGATGAAAAAAAACCCAATATTATAGTAATATACGCTGACGATTTAGGTTATGGCGATGTTAGTTCATATGGTGTTGGAACTTTAGAAACTCCTAACATAGATAAAATTGCTAACAATGGTGTAAGATTTACTAATGGATACGCAAGTTCTGCAACATGTAGCCCTAGTAGATACGCATTGCTGACTGGAACTTATCCATGGAGAAATAAAAGAGCAAAAATTTTAACGGGTGCTAATTTGATTATTGATACGTTGGAAATGACAATTCCTAAAATGCTTAAAACAAAAGGATATGAAACAGGTATTGTTGGTAAATGGCACCTTGGCTTGGGAAGTACTAAAATAGATTACAATAAAAAAATTAGTCCAGGACCAAATGAGGTTGGTTTTGATCACAGTTTTATTATGGCGGACACTCAAGACAGAGTTCCAACTGTGTATATTGAAAACGGTTATGTTGTAAATCTTGACCCCAATGATCCAATTGAAGTTAATTTCAAAAGAGATGATTATGGGTTACCTAGCGGAACTAAAAATCCTGAGTTATTAACTATGAAATGGCATCATGGGCATAATAAGGCTATAGTTAACGGAGTTCCAAGAATTGGATACATGAAAGGTGGTGAAAAAGCTAAATGGAGTGATATTGATATGGCTGATAAATTTTTAGATGAAGCAAAAAAATATATTGATAAAGTAAAGGATAAGCCTTTCTTTTTATTCTATACACTTCAACAACCACACGTTCCAAGAACACCACATCCAAGATTTGTTGGTTCATCTGGAATGGGACCAAGAGGTGATGTAATCAAAGAAGCTGACTGGTGTATTGGAGAATTATATAACCACTTGGAAGAAAATAATTTACTTGAAAACACAATTATTATTATTTCAAGTGATAATGGTCCTGTTCTAAATGATGGATACTATGATGATGCAGTTGAAAAACTTGGGGATCATACTCCTGCTGGAAAATTAAGGGGCGGTAAATACAGTTTATTTGAAGCTGGTACTCGAGTTCCATTTATAACATATTGGAAAGGAAAAACAAAGCCTCAAGTTTCAGATGAAATTGTTACTCAAATAGATTTTCTAAATTCATTTTCAACATTAGTTGGTTCTGATATTAATTCAAGTGATGGAGTTGATTTATCGGATGTATTTTTTAACAATAAAGGAGATGGAAGAGATGAATTGGTTCTTGAAGCAACTACTAGAACTGCATTTAGAAGTGGTAATTGGGTTATGATTCCTCCTTATCCTGGACCTGCAAAGAATTACAATGTTGATATTGAACTAGGAAATTCAAAAGAATATTTATTATTTGATCTTGAGAGTGATCTTTCTCAACAAAATAATCTGGCGAATTCAAATCCTGAAAAATTACAAGAAATGATAAGTAGATATCAGGAAATTATTGGAAAAGAATCATCAAATGTTGAACAGCTAATTTTAGAATAAATAATTTTTATTCGTCTGCTGGTCTTTCCCAGATTCTCTTACCATTGATATCGTAAATATCACCTGTTGTAATTTGAACTTTATGAAGACGTTGTTCCTCAAATTGTCTACCTAATCCTTCAGGTTTTTTTCTTGCATCGGTTATTCTAGTATCAATATGTGTTTTCAAAGAATCCATAACAGATTTATAATCAGGATCATTTGCTAGGTTGATCATCTCTTTTTTATCATTATCATGATCATAAAGCTCATAACCATGCTCACCACTTTCTCCCCACTTTGTTAATCTATACCTCTCTGTTTTGATTGAATAACCTTGTATTCCAGACTCACTAAAGTTTAAATTTCCGTGCTGAGAAGCTCTCCATCTAGTCAGAGCACTTTCTCTAACCTTATAATTAGGGTCATTGAAAATTGCTTTTAGACTTTTACCAACTACATGAGATGGGGTTTCTATTTCAGTTAAATCCATCAATGTTGGATAAATATCTATTAATTCAACTGGTGAATTTGATCTAATACCTTTTTCAACACCAGGTCCAGAAAAAATTAATGGAACTCTGGTTGAGTCATCAAATAAAGTTTGTTTTTGCCAATGACCATGTTCACCCAAATGGTATCCATGATCAGATGTAAAAACTACAATTGTATTTTTATCAAGCCCAGTCTGTTTTAATTTTTTCAAAATTCTACCAACTTGTGCATCAACAAATGTTGTTGTAGCGTAATATGCCTCTTTTATTTCCTGAGCGAGTTTAAAATTAGATTTGTCATTAAGAATGCTTTGATCTTTTTTCCATCTTACTGACAGTGCTGCAGGCAAAGGAATTGTGCTTAAATATTCATCCGTACTACCATCATATGGAATTTCCATTTCATCCATATCATACATGTCAAAATACTTTTTTGGAGCTACATAAGGTGTATGAGGCCTAAACATTCCAACTGCCAAAAAGAAATTTTTTCCATTTTTAGAAAATTTTTCTAATTGCTCTATTGCTTCTGTAGCACCGATTCCATCTGTTTGTTCTTCATCAGTTCCATCTGCAGCAAGCCAACTCAATGTGCCTCCATATTGTCTTTTTCTGAGTGTATTAATTTTATATTCTTCTTCCTTATCTCTTCCATATGGGTTGATTGTATAATCCCACGTAGAAATGTCATCCTGTCCCGAAGATCCTATAGTACCTGGATTCCCATAATGATATATTTTTCCAATTCTTACTGATGTATATCCTCTTTGACGATATCTTTGACCAAGTGTGACAACATCTGGAATGGTTTGTCTTAGATCAACATCTAATTTTGTGTGCATTGTTTGATCTGAATACATTCCAGTCATTAAAGAAACTCTTGACGGTCCACATAAAGGAAATTGATTATGGGCATTTTCAAAAAGAACACCCTGGTTAGCTAATTCATCTATGTTTGGACTAATTACCTGTGGATGACCATATGATCCCAAATCACAATTAAGATCATCTGTCATTATAAATAGAACGTTTAAATTTTCATTTTCAATTTTTTTTTCTTCAGTATTACAGGAAAAAATAAACCATATGATAATTAATAATTTGTTAGTTGTTTTCATAATAAAAAATTACAAAATATTTATTAGATTGTAAGCTATTGATTAATATTAAAAATGAGTAATAAATACATTGACTTTGACACATTAAAATTCATGCTCTATGAAGTACATGGGCTTGAAAAAATGTTAAATAAAAAAAGATTCGAGGATTATGATAAAGAAACAATTGATATGTTTCTTGAATCTATCAAAGACTTCTCTGATAGAGAACTTTTTCCTGTTTTTAAAGAGATGGATGAAAAACCTGCTTATTATGAAGATGGTAAGATTCATGTTCATGATAGTGTTAAAACCTTGATGCATCAAGGTGGAGAAATGGGAATTATATCTGCTTCTTTTGATTATAAAGATGGAGGAATGCAAATGCCATTAATAGCTCACACTGCTGCAATTTTTATAATGGAAGCTGCTAATAATCATCTTCCTGGATATGCAGGTTTAACTCAAGGTGCTGCAGAACTAATTATTCATTTTGCTAATGAGAAGCTAAATAAAAAATATGTTCCTAATATGTTAAGTGGAAAATGGGGAGGAACTATGTGCTTGACAGAACCTCAAGCTGGAAGTTCACTTTCTGATATAATCACAAAAGCAAGTAGAACAGATGAAGATTATTTCAATATTTCAGGTCAAAAAATATTTATTTCCGCTGGTGATAACCACTTTACTGAAAATGTAGTCCATCTACTTTTAGCAAGAATTGAGGGTGCTCCAGCTGGAACCAAAGGTATTTCCTTATTCATCGTGCCTAAAAACAGACCTAATAATGATGGATCTTTAGAATACAATGATGTAAGCACACTTGGTGATTTTCAAAAAATGGGTCAAAAAGGGTATTGTACTTCTCATCTTGGATTTGGAGACAATGATGATTGTAGAGGATGGCTTGTTGGAGAAGAAAACAAAGGTCTTTATTACATGTTTTTAATGATGAACGCTGCTAGAATTGCAGTTGGAAGGGGTGCTTCAGCAATCGCTACAGCAGCATATAATGCATCCTTAAATTATGCTAACGAGAGACCTCAAGGAAGAAAATTGTCAAGTGACGGAAAAAAGAATCCAGATGAAAAACCTTCACTTATTATTGAACATCCTGATGTTAGAAGAATGTTATTATTTCAAAAATCAATGTCAGAAGGATCACTATCGTTAGTTTTGTTAGCAGCTAAATATTATGATCTAGAAAATACTGCAGAATCAGATGATGAAAAATATAAGTACAAAACTTTACTTGAAATGATAATTCCAGTTGTAAAGACTTATCCATCTGAGGCTGGTAATATTTCTGTAAGTAATGGAATTCAAGTACTTGGCGGATACGGATACTGTTCAGATTTCATATTGCAACAATACTATAGAGATATTAGAATAGCTTCTATATATGAAGGAACTACAGGAATTCAATCTCAAGATTTATTAGGTAGAAAAATAACCATGGATAATGGAAAAGGATTGGAATTATTGTCAGCTGAAATATTAAAATGTATATCTAAAGCAAAAAATTATAAGAACCTAATAAAATATTCTGAAAAATTAAATGAAAAAATTGGCTTAGCTCAAAAAGTATTGAAAACATTGATGCCTTTAGCCATCAAAGGTGATTATGAGAGATTTTTAGCCGATGCATCTATTTTTATGGAATTTTTTAGTTTAATAATTGTATCATGGACATGGCTTGAAATTGGTATAAAATCAAATGAAGAGTTAGAAAAAAATAACTTTACAAAAAGCTTTTTGAAGGGTAAATTAGAAGCAATGAAGTATTTCTTCTCATATGAATTACCAAAAACTAATGGTTTAGCTGAAATAATTATGAATATGTCTGATATTACAATCAAAAAAGAAGAGGATTATATCAACTAAAAGACCTTTTCTTTTATTAATTTTGCAATACTAAAAACACAACTATGGTTTTCGACATTGAAATGATTAAAAAAGTTTATTCTTCAATGAAGGATAAAGTTGATCATGCTAAAAAAATATGTAATCATCCATTAACTCTTTCTGAAAAGATATTATACTCCCACCTTTGGAATAATGTGGATAAACCCTTCTTAAGAGGAGTTGATTATGTAGATTTTGCACCTGATAGAATTGCGTGTCAAGATGCAACTGCTCAGATGGCTCTTCTTCAATTTATGCAGGCAGGAAAAAGTAAAGTAGCAGTTCCAACTACTGTTCATTGTGATCATTTAATTCAAGCAAAAATTGGTGCTGGCCCTGATTTACAAGAGGCTATCAATACCAGCAATGAGGTTTTTAATTTTTTGGAATCTGTATCAAACAAATATGGTATTGGTTTTTGGAAACCAGGAGCTGGAATAATTCATCAAGTTGTATTAGAGAATTATGCATTTCCAGGTGGTATGATGATTGGAACAGATTCTCATACTGTAAACGCTGGCGGTTTAGGAATGGTAGCTATTGGAGTTGGTGGTGCTGATGCTGTTGATGTAATGGCGGGAATGGCATGGGAACTAAAATTCCCAAAATTAATTGGAGTAAAATTAACAGGAAAATTATCTGGATGGACTGCAGCTAAAGATGTTATTCTAAAAGTTGCAGGTATATTAACTGTTAAAGGTGGAACAGGGGCAATCATAGAATATTTTGGTCCTGGTGCTGAAAATTTATCATGTACAGGAAAAGGAACCATTTGTAACATGGGAGCTGAAGTTGGAGCAACAACATCTACTTTTGGTTATGATGAGTCAATGGAAAAATATTTGAGAGCAACAGGCAGAGATGAAATAGCAGATGAAGCAAATAAAATAAAAAATTATCTTACCGGAGACCCAGAAGTTTATGAAAATCCAGAAAAATATTTTGATCAAGTAATTGAAATCAATCTTTCTGAACTTGAACCTCACATTAATGGTCCTTTCTCCCCTGATATTGCTACGCCTGTGAGTAAAATGGCTGAAACATTAGAAAAAAATAATTGGCCAAGAAAAATTGAATGGGGGTTAATTGGTTCATGTACTAATTCGTCTTATGAAGATTTATCAAGAGCCTCTTCTATCGCTGATCAAGCATTAAATAAAAATTTATCTACTAAAGCTTTTTTTGGAATTAATCCAGGATCAGAACAAGTTAGATTTACAGCTGAAAGAGATGGTTTTTTAAATATTTTTGAAAAACTTGATGCTAAAGTCTTTACTAACGCTTGCGGACCATGTATTGGACAATGGGCAAGAGAAGGTGCTGATAAGCAAGAGAAAAACTCGATCATTCACTCTTTTAATAGAAACTTTGCTAAAAGAGCTGACGGTAACCCAAATACTCATGCTTTTGTAGCATCTCCTGAAATTGTAGCAGCTATAGCTATTTCTGGTGATTTAGGTTTTAATCCTAAAACCGATTCATTAGTTAATGATCTAGGTGAGGAAGTTAAATTAGAAGAACCCACTGGTTGGGAGTTACCTCCAAAAGGTTTTGAAGTTGATGAAAGGGGATATATTGAGCCAGACGAAGATGGATCTAATGTTGAAGTCATAATTAATCCAGACTCCAAAAGATTGGAAAAATTAGAACCTTTTGCTCCATGGGATGGAAAAAATATAAGTGGAGCAAAACTTTTAATTAAAGCATTTGGTAAATGTACTACTGATCATATATCCATGGCAGGTCCTTGGCTTAGATATAGAGGACATTTAGACAATATTTCAAACAACTGCTTGATTGGTGCTGTAAATGCATACAACAAGAAAACAAACTTTATAAAAAGTCAAC
>JAYNRW010000058.1:0-8364 GCA_038114965.1 Flavobacteriaceae bacterium
AAAGTAAAATGGATTGGTTTGAAGATGCTAAGCTTGGAATTTTCATTCATTGGGGGATTTACTCTGTTAATGGCATAAGCGAATCATGGTCATTTTTTAATGAATATATTTCGTATGATGATTATATGAAACAGTTAGATGGATTTAGTGCCGAAAAATATAACCCCAATCAATGGGCTAAACTTATTAAAGAAAGTGGAGCAAAATACACAGTTATTACTTCTAAACATCATGATGGTTTTGCTTTATGGAATTCAAAAAGTGGAGGAATTAATTCATTTTCAAATTCAATTGCGAAAAAAGATGTGCTAAGTCCATTTGTCAAAGCTGTAAATAAACAAGGCTTGAAATTAGGATTATATTTTTCACTTCCAGACTGGTCATATTCTGATTATACCCATCATACAACAAATATTAGGAGATATAATATAGAGAATGAGCCCGAAAGATGGATTAAATTTCAATCTTATATGTTTTCACAACTTGGAGAATTATCAGAAAAATTTAATCCTGATTTATGGTGGTTTGACGGAGATTGGGAGCATAGTGCTGAAGAATGGGGAGTTGATAAAATTAAAACATCATTATTGTCTAGAAACCCTAATGTAATATTTAATTCAAGACTGAATGGGAATGGAGATTATGAAACCCCTGAAATTGGAATTCCTGTTTTAAGACCTGAGGCAAGATATTGGGAGCTGTGTGTAACCATGAATGATTCTTGGGGATTTCAAAAAAATGATAACAATTATAAGACCCCAATGCAAGTCATAGATTTATTTGTTGATACACTAAGTAAAGGAGGAAATTTACTTCTAGATATCGGCCCAAAATCAGATGGCACGATTCCTGATGAACAAGTAGAAATCCTTAGAGAACTTGGAAAATGGACAAAAAAACATGATAAAGCAATTTATGAAACTAGAAGAGGTATTTCATATGATCACTTTTATGGACCAACAACTTTATCAAAAGATAAAAAGACATTGTTTTTGTATGTAAGAGATTTTCCTAAGGATGGTAAAATAATTTTGAAAGGGATTAAAAATAAAATTAATAGAGCATATGTTGTTGGTAATGGAACCATTTTAGAAAATCAAACAATCTGTAAAGTATATTGGAATAAATATCCAGGAATAACATATATTGAAATCCCAAAAGATTCTATTGATAAATACTATACTACTATAGCTGTAGTTTTAGATGGTGAGATTGATTTATATAGAGAAAAAACTGGCGCAATAGAGCAAAATTAATTATAAGAAATGAGAAAATGGCTTTGGAGATCATTAGGAATTTTATTTGTTGCATTAGCTTACATCGGAATAATAACTCCTGGTGTTCCAACAACTATTTTTGCTATTCTTGCTGCGTGGGCGTTTAGCAAATCTTCTCCAAAACTCAATAATTGGTTACACAATCATAAGATTTTAGGAAAATATCTAAGTAATTGGGAAAATAAAAGAATTTTTCCTAGCAAGGGAAGAATAGCTATGTGTTTGGTAATGTTATTATCAACTATTTCAATTTATTTTACTTTATCTTTTAAAATATTGATAATTGTTGCTGTTTGTTTTCTAATTATATTAATTTGGGCATTTAGATATCCAGGTTCTGTTGAGGAATATGACAAAAGAATGAAAGAAGGAAAAAAAATTGGATGGTTGAACTAAATTTTATTCTTTAACGGCAACAGCATCTGTTAATCGATAAACTCCGCTAGTAACATCGTCATATAATAATTTAAATTTTCCAGTAACAGTTACCAGTTCATCCATTAGAAAGTCATCATGTCCAGGTTTTAATACTAATTCTATGGCTGTCTCAGGACCACCGTATCCACAAAAAAAACAATCAGCATATGGATTTTGAGATAATACATAAACCCCTTCATCTGGGGCTAATGTTAACATATAGCCAGTTATAGTTACTTCTTTATTATCAAGAGCTTCAATATTTTTACCAAAGAATGGTACTTGAAAATAACTATCATATTCTTCACTGTATTGGGATTTGTAATGGACATCTCTTAATTCGAGCCAATCGGTTTTGATTTGTGAGAAAATTGATGTTGATAAAAATAAAAATATGATAGCAAAAAGTTTATTCATCGGATAAAGTTTTAGAAATATCCATTTTATATACTTGAATACTTGGAATTAAACACGCTAACAAACCTATGAAAATTGAAATAAATAATAGCCACCATTCTTCATTTAATATATTTATGCTGTTTAAACTATAATTAAAGCTCGACTCCATAAAATTAGAAACAAAAATAAGACCTATTCTGCTAAGGCCAATTCCTATTATAAAACCAATAATAGTTAAAAACAATGATTCATAAACTAACATTAGAGAAAGTTGAATTCTGCTTCCACCTAGAGTTCTTATTAAAGCTAAGTCGTACTTTCTTTCCTTCATTGAATTAAAGAGTGTAATAAAAATACTTATACCAGAAACAATAATAATTAGGTATGCTAATAGTGATATGGTTTCAATTCCAAATCCAAATAATTTAAATAATCGAGAGATTTCATATGATGGTACAGCAGATTGTAAATTAGTTTGTTCGTTAATATACCTAGGAAACTGAATTATATTCATGGGGCTTTTGAATTTTATCAGCATTGCTGTAATTTCTTTATCCTCATCATAATCATGGCCATGTTCTTCATCATGGTCATGTTCTTCATCGTGGTCATGTTCTTCATCGTGGTCATGTTCTTCATCGTGGTCATGTTCTTCATCGTGGTCATGTTCTTCATTATTAACTTCATCATCATGATTATGATCACTATGAATTTCCCAAATACTTTCAGGAGAGGTTAATATTAATTGATCAGCTACTGAATTAGAAAATTCTAAAACACCTTTAACTTTAAATTTAGCATCAGCATGTTCTTCTCCAGTTTCTCTTAACCCATGAGAGCTAACGAATTCATCATTTAAATTAAGATTTAATTTTTCAGCAACTTTAGCTCCAAGAACAACTTCATATTCATCTTCAAAAAAATTTCCAGATTTTACATTTAAATTATATAAATCAAAAAACTTTGAGTTTGTACCTACTATTCTGTAACCACTATAATTATCACCATAAAGTAGTGGAACACTGTAACCAACCATTCTATTTTGCTCAATGGCTTTTGCATCTTTAAGCGGAATATTTCCAGTGGGAGAATCGACATGATATACACTAGATAAAATTAATTGTAGTGGACTACCTTTTGCTCCGACAACCATGTCTATGCCCTTTAAATTGTTATCCATTTGATCTTTTAAAACGGTATTAATTAAAATCAATAGAGAAATCATACTGACACCTAATGATAGTAGTAAAATGCTAAGAACAGAACTTAAGGGTCTGCTAAAAATATTTTTTATACTTAGTTTAAAAATATTCATAGACTTATAGATTTTTTAAAATGTTTTTTTAATCTACTATCATGAGTTATTACAATTAGTTGAGCTTGATATTTAAGAGCTTGATCTTTTAAAATTTTTATAACATTTGAACAGTTAGTGTCATCAAGACTAGAAGTGGGTTCATCGGCAAGAATCAGTTTAGGAGAATTAATTATTGCTAATGCGATTGATGCTCTTTGTCTTTCACCTTGACTTAATTCTTTAGGCTTCTTATTTATTTTATCTAATATTTTTAGGTTATTAAGTGTCTCTTTTATATTTCCCTTTTTATTTCTGCCTAAAAACTGAGCCAATTCTAAATTTTCTCCAACTGTAAGAGAATTAACAAAGTGAGATCTTTGAAAAATAATTCCAATGTTTTGTCCTCTAAATTTATCTAATTCAAGTTCTGATAGTTTAGTAATATCTTGATCAAAAATCTTAATTGATCCAGATTTTGGACGTAAAATTCCTGCTAGATTATGTAACAGTGTTGATTTACCAATACCAGAATTCCCTAAAACTAATAAGTTTTCATTTGACTTAAGCTTTATGTCTGGAAACTTAAAGACAAAACTATTATCATAACTAAATTCTAATGACTTTGTTTCTATCATTTATAAGGATTTTATTAAACCTCCGTCAATAGGAATGTTTATACCAGTTATATAACTTGCATTGTCAGAGCACAAAAAAGAGGCCAAATATCCAAACTCCTCAGGATTACCTATTCTTTTCATTGGAACTTGATTTTTCATTGTATCAAAAACTTGATCTATAGAAATATTTAATTTTTTTGCTTTTTCAAAATTAAGCTCTTCTATTCGTTCTGTTTTAAAATATCCGGTTAAAATATTATTAACAGTAATATTATCACATGCCACATCATTAGCTAATGTTTTAGCCCATGTCACAACAGATCCTCTAATTGTGTTTGATAATGCTAAATAACTTAAGGGCTCTTTTATTGAAATTGAAACCATATTTAAAACTCTGCCCCAACTATTTTTTTTCATGTATGGCAATGCAACCGATGTTGTATGAACAACAGACTTAAATAGTAAGTCAAAAGCGTTTTGGTAATCATCAATGGATAGACTTTCAACATCTCCTGGCTTTGGACCTTGAGTATTATTTACTAAAATATCAATAGGATTATTGCTAAGAAAAGTTGAAATTATTTTTTTGTAGGAATCAAAATTATTAAAATCAACTATTAGATAATTGTGTTTAACTTTTGTTTCATTTTCAAGATTTGCAACAATTTCCTTTAATTTTTTTTCATTTCTTGACATTAAGGTTACAGAAGCACCCGAAAGAGCTAACTGTTTTGCAACTGCAAATCCTAGCCCACGAGAACTTCCTCCAACGAGTGCTTTTTTACCATTTAAATTAATTTTCATGTAGTGTTAGCATATAAGACAATGTTCAATTAATACCTTGCCGTTCTTTTCAACAAATATAGCATGGTTTACAAACTCTTCATCTGTTTTGGATATAAATTGTTTCCAAACAACTCCTATTGATTTTTCTCTTTTGACCAAAAATTTAAACTCTCTTTTAGTAAAACTTCCATGTGGCCTGTATTCTAATTGACTCTTTAAATTTTCTGGTGTTACAATTTTTTTTAACCTTTCTGTGAAGTCTTTAGTGTGTTTATTGTAATCTCCCTCATTTGAACCTTCTAAACAATTGTCCATAATGGGTTCAATAATCTTAAGAATTTGTTTTTGATTTTTTTCTTTCAAAATCATTTATATTCTTCTCTTGCAGGGCTAAAAACATCCATAAGCTTACAATCAGTCAAAGCTAATCCAGAATGTTCAATGTTTGACGGGATTACAACTACATCTCCATTTCCATAAACTTTTGTTTTATTATTTAAAGTAAACTCAAATTTACCTTCAACAACATGCATAATTTGTTCATGAGGATGTTTGTGTAAGTCGACTTTAGCTCCTTTCTTTACTTCCCAAAATGCCCAGCTAATATTTTCGCCATGAACAAATTTCCCTTTAAGTCCTGGAAATATTTCTTTTTCCTGAATTTTACTCAAATTCATTGATACTAGTTTGTTAGTTAAATTACAAAACTTAAATTTATTATCAATGAAAAAGTTTTTTATCATTTCGTTTCTATTTATTATTTGTTATTCATGCGTAAAAAACAAAGAAGAAATTGAAATGGTATATCCAATACCAACTGAAAGACAATTGTCATGGCAAAAGCTAGATTATTATGCTTTTATTCATTTTAATATGAATACTTTCACTAATAAGGAATGGGGTTTTGGTGATGAACATCCAGATCAATTCAATCCAACTGAACTAGACACAGATCAATGGGCAAAAATAATTAGTGAAGTTGGAATGAAAGGAATAATAATTACAGCTAAACATCACGATGGTTTTTGTTTATGGCCTAGTAGTTATACGGATCATTCAGTTAAAAATTCAAAATGGAGAAATGGCGAAGCAGATATTATAAAAGACTTAGCTGAATCATGTAAAAAATATAATCTAAAGTTTGGTGTTTATTTGTCACCTTGGGATAGAAATCATGAGGATTATGGAAAGCCTGAGTATATCAGTTATTTTAGAAATCAACTAATGGAATTGCTTACAAATTATGGTGATATTTTTGAAGTTTGGTTTGATGGAGCTAATGGCGGAGACGGATATTATGGTGGTGCTAATGAAGTCAGAAAAGTAGATAAAAAAAATTATTATGATTGGGAAAATACAGTCAAGATTGTTAGAGAACTTCAACCTGATGCTGTAATTTTTAGCGATGCTGGCCCAGACATAAGATGGGTTGGTAACGAAAAAGGTTATGCTAATCAAACAACTTGGTCTCCAATTTTAAAAGATAGTTTATATCCAGGTATGTTAAATTTTAACAAGTTTTCTGCTGGTCAAGAAAATGGAACACATTGGATACCAACTGAGACTGATGTTTCAATTAGACCGGGATGGTATTATCATCCAGAACAAGATGATCAGGTTAAAAGTGTTGAAAAATTAATTGATATTTATTTTAATTCAATTGGCCTTAATTCTGCCTTATTGCTAAATATTCCTGTTGATACTAGGGGATTAATTCATGAAAATGATGAAGCTAGTTTAAGAGGTTTAAATAATTTTATTGAATCAGCTTTTGATCAAAATTTAGTAAAAAAATCAAGGATTTATGTTGAGTCTAGTAGAGAAAAATTTAAACCTGAATTAATGATTGATGAAGATTTAGAATCATTTTGGGCTTCTCCAAAAAGTTCTAATTCTAATATAATTGAACTTAAGTTTGATGAAAAAATTGAATTTGATATCCTAGAAATTTCTGAAGCTATAAAATATGGCCAAAGAATTAAATCCTTTGAAATTTCAATTGAAACATCTTCAGGCTGGAAAAACATTTTTGAAGGATCTACTATTGGAAATAGAAGATTAGTTAGGATTGATTCTCAAAAAACCTCAACAGTAAGAATACAAATCATAGATTCTAAAGGCCCTCCATTAATTTCAAATATTGGCTTGTTTTTATCTAACTAACCTTTTCCCCATTTACATAAACAGAAAAGCTAATTTCAGCAGTTGCTTCAAGTGTCTTAGAAACTGAACAATATTTTGTAAATGAAAGCTCACAGGCTCTAAAAGCTTTTTGCGGATCAAGATTTCCAATGAATCTTACATCTGCATGAATTTTTTTAAATAGCGCAGGAAGTTCTCCATTTTCTCTATCCCCTTCAACATCAATAATTAAATCTTCAAAACTTTGTTTTTGTTTATTTAAAATTGAAATAATATCAATACTACTACATCCAGCAACACCCATCAAAAGAAGTTCCATTGGTGACACTCCTTTAGGATTATCTACAGATTTATTATCTATTGAAATTGAATTTCCAGTTTCATTCTCAATTGTTGAATGAGAGCCAGAAATATTTTTAAGTTTTATTTTCATATTTAGACTTTAAATATAAAAAACAATATAAATTTGCCGGATGTTTGATTTAAAAGAAATTTTTACTGTTGGAATGATTTTATTTGCAGTAATTGATATTGTAGGGAGTATTCCTATTATAATTTCTTTAAAAAAAAGTGTAGGGCATATTCAATCTGAGAAAGCGACTATTGTTGCAGGATTTATAATGATTGCTTTTTTATTTTTAGGAGAACAAATTCTTACACTGATTGGAATTGATATTAACTCTTTCGCCGTAGCAGGTTCTTTTATTATATTTTTTATTTCACTTGAACTTATATTGGGAATTACTCTTTTTAAAGAGGAAAGTCCTGATACTGCTTCTATTGTGCCTATTGCATTTCCTTTGATTGCAGGTGCTGGTACACTCACATCAATTCTGACACTAAGAGCCGAGTATGATTTATTAAATATAATTGTTGCTATTATAGTTAATATGATTGTAGTTTACATAGTACTAAAAAGTTCGGGTTTTTTAGAAAAATTTTTAGGTAATTCTGGTCTAAATGTTTTAAGAAAAATATTTGGTGTTGTTTTAATGGCTATCGCCGTTAAAATATTTTCTGCAAATATTCAGAATTTATTTTAATCAATTAGTCTTGCAGACAAATCAGGGTCTTCCATATCCTTATCAAGAGGATACATAGGTCTCTTAATATTTTGATAACCTAACCTTTCAAGATCTTGATCTACACCACCAGGTGTTAGAGCCATTACCCAATCACCTCTAATATCATATAGTTCAGGAACTAAATACCCTATTTTTACAACCAATAAATCTGATGATGAGGGATCTAATTCTAGGTCCGTAAAATCAGAAATATAATGATAGGGCTTTCTTTTATAGGTTACTATAACATAAACATTGTTTACTTTGACCACAGCTTCTAATTCAGCATTTCTATCCCCTCGTTTAAGTGAATGAACAATTCCTTTAATTTTTATTGGAGGGGAATATCTATCATCAACCATAGC
>JAYNRW010000059.1:0-8230 GCA_038114965.1 Flavobacteriaceae bacterium
ATAAAAATGGGATATATAAATTTTTTCATGACTTGTTTAATAGAATTTCAAGATTGATTTTATTTTCAATTAGTTTTAGTGTTGCTTCTAAGTATTCATTTTGAATTGAATAAAGTTGATTTTGTGCTTCTCTTAATTCAAAGCTAGAAGCAATACCATCTTTAAATTTTATTTTATTTTTTAATTCTATACTTTCAGCAAGCTCTACATTGTTTTTAACAGAGTAATAATTATTAATTGCATAATTATAATCTGATCTAGATTTTTCAACTTCTAAGTTTAAATTATTTATAGTTTCTTCTAATAAATTATTTGATTTTTCAATTTCAATTTTAGCCTTCTGTGTAGAAGCTCTTCTTTGAAAGGAACTAAAAACAGGAAAAGACATATTTACTCCTAATTGAGAAGATCCATACCAATTTTGTTTAGGATTAGTGATTTTAAATGATTCATTATATCCATTGTAGGCACCAGAAACGAAAGCATTTATTCTAGGTAAAGCTTTTACTTTTTCTAAACGCAATAATGTTTCACTTCCTTTTTTTGCATTGAGAGCAATTTTGTAATCTATATTATTTTCAACTTGGAAATCAAATGAAACTAAATTAGGGTTAATACTTTTTATAATGAGCGAATCAATATCATCCTTTAAAATAATATTATCAACAAGTTCAACTCCTAAAATAAACTTTAAAATTCTTAAAGAAAGTTTTTCAAATTTAATGGCATAATCTAATGAGTTTTTAATGGTACTTGATGTAATTGTAAGTTGGTCTACACTTTCAGATTCAATAAGTCCATTTTCATATATTGCCTTAGTTTCATTTAGAGTAGCTAAAATATTTTTATAATTTCTTTCTAAAATTTTAACTCTTTCACTACTTACAATGGCATTGCCGTAAGCATTAATTACTTGTCTTTTAACTTCAATATCTGTTTTGATTTTGGCTTGATCAGCAATTTCTAAAAATAATTTTATTGATTGAAGTCCTACAATGTAAGATCCATCAAAAAGTAATTGGTTAAGAACCAATTCGCTTGCTATACTTTGCTTAGTCCCAAAACTTATTTCTGCAAACTCACCTTTTTTACCACCAAAAAATTCAGCTGGAATTAAAGATATAGGATCTTTAATTCTGTTATTAAATTCAAAAAATGAAGTAATTTGAGGCAGTCCAATTGAAATCGTTTCCCATTTTTCTTTTTGAGCAATTACAAGGTCTTTTTTTGCATTTTTAGATTTAGTATTGTTTTCAAGGGCAAAACTAACTGCTTCTTCCATTGTAAATGAGTATTCTTTTTGCCCATGGATTGCAAAATTGCAAAACATAAAAAATAATATTAGGATTGAATTTTTTATCATTTTTTTAAAATTGAATCAAGTTTTTTTAAGCCTTTTTCAGTAACTATTGATCTTAGAAAATATTCACGATAATATTCTAAGGATTTATCTAGTGTATATTTTTCTGAAGGATAAATTTCTGGATTCATTAAACCACTTATACTATTGAAGTAGACCCTTGAAATGAAATCTACATCAATGTTTTTTCGAAACAGCCCAAATTCTATACCATTGGTTAAAACTTCACCAAAAGATTTAATCATAAAATCAAGGTGTTTGTTTTTTACGTTGGCGTATATCTCAGGATAAAATTTTTCAAGCTGAAAAACAGAATGATTCTTTTGATCATGTAAGTGCTCTATTACCAGATCCTTAACTTCAAAAAACTGTTTAATAGGATCATCAGATTTTTTTCTAATACTTGAAATACCTGCAACTAATTGTTCGTGTAAATTATTTGCTGTAGCATCAACTAATTCAGTTTTGTTTTCAAAAAAATTATAAATTGTTTTTTTTGATATAGCAAGTTCATTAGCTATATCATCCATAGTCACGGTTTTGAAGCCAAACGCAACAAAAAGATACTGAGCTTTCTGAATTATTTTTTCTTTCAAGTCTTAAAATTGGAGTGCAAATATACTTTAGGAAACTTTAAAAACCAAATTAGTTTCCAAAGTTTCTTTTTTAAATTACTGTTAATTAACAATCAGATAATGTATTTTAGTGCTTGATATGTTTGCAGATTATCACAATAAAATAAATAATTCGATTCAAATTTTTTTAGATGAATTAAATGATTCTAAAATTTATGATCCAATTAAATATTTTTTAAAACTTCCGTCTAAAAGAATTCGTCCAATATCAACTTTAATATCAAGTAATTTATTTAATAATGATATTGAATTTGCATTGCCTGCATCTTTGGCGAACGAAGTTTTTCACAACTTCACTTTGGTTCATGATGATATAATGGATTCTTCCAAAATTAGAAGAGGCAAAGAAACTGTACATATTAAATGGAATTTGAATCAAGCCATACTTTCAGGAGATTCAATGCTTATACTTTCGTACAAATTATTTGAAAATTATTCAGACGATATCCAAAAAAAACTATTGCAATTATTTAATGATACTGCATTATTAATTTGTGAAGGTCAACAAATGGATATGGACTTTGAAAATCAAACAAATGTTAATTATGAGAGTTATATAAAAATGATCAAATATAAAACTGCCGTATTACTTGGTTCATCAATGCAAATGGGAGCAATAATTAATAATGTAAACGAAATTGATTCTAAGCTTTTATATGAATGTGGTATTAATTTGGGATTAGCTTTTCAAATTCAAGATGATTATTTAGATCTATTTGGAGACCAAGAAGTTATTGGTAAAAAAGTGGGAGGTGATGTAATTGAAAATAAGAAAACGATTCTTTATCACATGTGTTTTGCAAAATCTAGTAATGATCAAAAATCACTTTTGAATGAGATTTATAAATCTAATGATTCAAATAAAGTTGAAAAAGCCAAAAAACTGTTTGTTGAAACTAAAGCAGATCAAGCAGCATTAAATTTGGTCAAAAAATATTCTGATCTAGCTATTAAATCGATTGATGATTTAGATGTAAATCAATCAAATAAGCAAGAATTAATTGATCTTTCACAGCTTTTACTCACAAGAAAATTTTAAACTTTCATAGTAAAATATTTTTATTAGTTTTGCACTGGTGAACTTTTAAAAACAAATATTTTGGAATCTATATTAGAATTTTTTAGATCAGAGTCCAGTCCCGTTTTACAAGCATTATACGCTGGATTATTTACTTGGATATTAACCGCTTTTGGAGCAGGATTAGTTTTTTTCTTTAAATCTTCCAACAGAAAAATTTTAGATGCTGCTCTTGGTTTTACCGGTGGTGTTATGATTGCTGCAAGTTTTTGGTCTTTAATTGCACCTGCTATCCATGCAGTTGAAGTTCAAAATGAGTTAGGTCAATCTAGTTTACCGTCATTCTTACCACCTGCCATAGGATTTTTTTTAGGTGCTCTTTTCATGTTTATTTTAGATAAATCAATTCCTCACTTACATATTTTTGGAAAAATGAAAGAGGCTGAAGGACCAAAAACTGACCTTAAAAAAACTTCATTGTTAGTTTTAGCAATAGCCATTCATAATATTCCTGAGGGATTAGCTGTAGGTGTTGCTTTTGGAGCTTTAGTAATTCCTGAGTTTGCAAATGTATATACTTTAGGTGCAGCAGTTGCACTTGGAATAGGTATAGGAATTCAAAATTTTCCTGAGGGATTTGCCGTATCCATGCCCTTAAAGAGAGCTGGGTTTGGTCGAAGAAAATCATGGTTTTGGGGACAGCTTTCAGCCATAGTAGAACCAATTTTTGCAGTTATTGGAGCTGCTCTAGTAATTTTAGTCTGGCCAGTATTACCCTATGCTCTTTCATTTGCTGCTGGCGCAATGATATTTATTGTAGTTGAAGAAGTTATACCTGAAAGTCAAAGAGGCGGTAACACAGATTTAGCAACAATGGGTCTCATCGCAGGATTTATTGTAATGATGAGTTTGGATGTTGCATTAGGATAATCATTTATGAAGAATTATTTTTTTGTTTTAATTCTTTGTTTAACATCAATAAATAATTTTTCCCAAATATCGATTGTAACAGAAGGAACTGATATTATTGATAAAGTTAATACTCAAATTGAATCTAGTTGGACTTTTAATTCTGATAGAGGATCTCTTAATAATCTCTTTAGAATTGGAATATTTAAAGGAATTGAATTAAGATTTTCAACAAATTTAATTAGTGGTCATGAGGACATGACTGGACTATTTCCCTCACTAGATAATTTAGAATTTGGAGCTAAATTTAAAATCTTAGATAAAAAAGAAACGTTAACTAAGATTTCATTTTTATCACATTTATCAGTATCAACTGAATACTCAGATAATTCTGGAGGTTTGTTAAATAGAATTTTAGTTTCTCATGAACTTTCAGAATCATTTGAACTGGCTTATAATTTAGGATATACTAAATATTTCGAGCAAGATAATGGACTTGTAGTTTACTCATTAGTTGTTGCAAAAAGCTTTGGGAATTTTGGCGCTTTTGTTGAAATATTTGGAGAATCATATTCAAACTGGGATTTAGGAATAACTTATTTAATTAAAGATAATTTGCAAGCAGATATTTCCTACGGCCAAGGGATAAATAACGAATTAAGTTACCTATCCATTGGTGCCGCTTGGAATTTTAGTTTAAAATCAAATAAATAAATTATTCAGCATTAAGCTCTCTCAATTTTCCGTTTGCTGTATTAGCTCCAAAATAATTTTCAACAGCTTTGCTATAATA
Organism: Flavobacteriaceae bacterium; assembly: GCA_038114965.1. Lineage (GTDB taxonomy): Bacteria > Bacteroidota > Bacteroidia > Flavobacteriales > Flavobacteriaceae > Eutrophosalina. Next base: position 4,716 of record JAYNRW010000059.1, read on the forward strand.
CCTTTTAGCAGATTCTTTATCACCTTCATTATAGTAAAACTCACCCATTGAGTCATACGAATTATACCCGTTTGGATGAAGATCAATGTATTCTTCAAAAAGAGATTTAGCTTTTTCTTTGTCTCCTTGGTTATAATAAAAATAACCTAACACATTAGTAATGGGTGCTATCATATAGGAATGATCACCACTTACTGCTAAAGACTCAGTCTCACCAACACCGTCTCTTAGCTCAGAAAGCAATGATTCCATTTCTCTTATCTTATTTTCTAAACCTGGAATTGTAAAAGAGTAGTAATAGTGAATTAATTTTCCTTTTGGCTCAATTGTTCTCATCTCAGCCCATTTATCATGAGCTCCTGGACCAAGTAATGGCCACCATCTTGATTGTCTAGGTAAATCTAATAATGAAACAAATAGTTTTGATGTATCATTATTGTCTGCAACATTTTCTTTAGCTTTTTTGATATGCATTTCAGATTTTTCAGATCCTTCAGGTGAAAGCCCAGCAAGTACAACATGAGGACCAAAAAGGGAAGGATCATATTCAAGTGCTTTTTCAAAAAACACCATTGCTTTTTCATATTCTACATTGTAAAGGTGAACAAATGCAGCATTGGTCATTTCATTTGCAAAATCGTTATCACTTTGCCATTCTATGTAATCACCAGTAGACGAGTCAAAAGACCAGGTGGCATTATCTCTATTTTGATTTGTTTCACAACCAATGAAGATTATACTTAATACTAATATTAGTTTTTTCATAAAAATTGATTTATAATAAAATTAGTAAAAAAAATCAGTCTCTGTTAGCCTTGGCTATTTTCTCAAAATCAATATTTGAATAACGGAATGTTTGACCAATAAAAAGCTTATTTCCATAACCTTCATTCCAATCCTTATGTAAGTTTAAGTCGTAGCTAGATGGAGGAAGAACATTAAAAATTACATCATATTTATCAGAAATTTTTCCAGGCAGTGAAATATTTCTAGCATAGTGAAAATTATCAATGAGATTAATGTGAGGCAATAAGTCTATGTATGTGCTTAATCCAGTAGATGTATTTACTATTCTAGAATTTATTTTCATGTAAGGTATAAATCCACCAGGTGGAGTTCCTGGAGGTGTATTTTTAGTATCCCAATTAACTCTTGCCTCAATATGGATATTTGTATCATTAACATTTAGATTATTGGATTTTGGGAATACTTCGTCCTTTATCGCACCCTCAAAAATTAAAATAATTCCTGGATCAATTCTTTCCTCTCCAATTATTAATTCTTGAGAATTTGAATAAGCCGTAATTAAAATAGCAATTAAAAGTAGTATCGTTTTTTTCATGTTTTAAGATTTTTTATAAGAATCTAATAGGATTTTTATGTCAGAAATTATCTTGTTCATGTCCTCAATATTAGTACCGTCATAAAAGCCTCTAATTCTTCTCTCTTTATCAACTAAAACAAAATTTTCAGTGTGAATCATATCATGAGATCCAGCTTCAGGGTTGTCTTTTACGACTAAGTATGATTTTCTTGCAAGGTTATATATTTCTTTCCTATCGCCTGTCATTAAATTCCATCTTTTGTCATTAACTCCTTTTTCTAAAGCATACTTTTTTAAAACTTCTACTGAATCAATTTCTGGTGTGACTGAAAATGAAGCAAACATTATATTATCATTTTTAATTTCATTTTGTAAAAAAACCATATTACCAGTCATAATGGGACAAATGCTGGGGCAAGTAGTAAAGAAAAAGTCAGCTACATAAATTTTATTGTCATAATTGCTATGACTTACTTGAATTCCATTTTGATTTAATAAATTAAAATCAGAAATTTTATGATATTTTTTTACATGTAATAACTCTTCCTCAACCAACTCAGAACTAACCATTGATGGACTATAAATAGGAAGTTTTTTTTCTGGAGTTAAAACATATTTAAACATTGAAACTCCAGAAATTGTGAAAATAATTATAAAAAGAATAAGGTATTTATATCTATTCCAAAAGTCTTTATTATTCATTAATACAAAATTAATTTAAAATAGATTCTTACTCAATTATCACACCATTTTTTTGAAAGAACAAAAAAGGTTATTTTTGGGGACCAAAATTTATTTATGGAGGTTATTTTAATTAAAGCATTTCAATTAATTCTAAGCTTATCAATCTTAGTTGTATTACATGAACTTGGACATTTTATACCTGCCAAGCTGTTTGGAACTAGAGTAGAAAAATTTTATTTATTTTTTGATTGGCCTTTTTCATTATTTAAAAAGAAAATTGGCGGCACTGAGTATGGTATTGGGGTTCTTCCGCTAGGGGGTTATGTTAAGATCGCCGGAATGGTTGATGAAAGCTTTGATACGGAACAGCTTAAAAATGAACCTCAGGATTGGGAGTTTAGATCCAAGCCGACATGGCAAAGACTTATCATAATGTTGGGAGGTGTCATAGTAAATTTCATTCTTGGATTTTTAATATACATGATGGTGACATTTGTTTGGGGAAAGAATATTGTAACATACTCAGATTTAAATTCAGGGTTTAAGGTGTCAGAAACAATGAAAGACATTGGCTTTCAAGATGGAGATAAAATTTTAAAAATCGATGGATCTGAAGTTGAAAATCAGTTGGAAATTCCAATGATGATGGTCTCAAGAGATGTTTCAAAAGTTGAGGTTCTCCATGATGATGGTACAAGAGATTTAATTGATCTTCCTGATGATATTGGATTAAAAATTATAGCTTCAAGTGAATCTCCATTTACACCACTACCAAATTTTGAAGTAGATTCTATAGTAAGTTTATCTCCATCTTCCTCAAGCAATATAATGGTTGGTGATATTATCAATAGAGCTAATGGTTCTAAGATTTATACTTACGAAGATCTAGAAGAAGCAAAAAAAATAAATGTTGATTATGTTGAATTAGAGTTAATTAGAGATGGTAACATGATAACGACAGTAATTCCATTTTCAACAGATGATAAAAAAATTGGAATATATCCTAGATACAGTTTGGAAGGTACTACTCTTAAATATGGTTTTTTTGAGAGTATTACCAAAGGTGCAGAAACTGCTTATTACACACTAACTGATTATGTAAATCAAATGAAATATTTAGCAAGTTCTGAGGGTGCGTCACAACTTGGTGGTTTTGGTACTATTGGGAATATTTTTCCAGCAAAATGGAATTGGAAAAGATTTTGGGAGATGACAGCCTTTCTTTCTATTATTTTAGGATTTATGAATGTTTTACCTATTCCAGCATTAGATGGTGGTCATGTAATGTTTTTACTATATGAAATGGTAACTGGCAGAAAACCTAATGATAAGTTTATGGAATATGCTACTATGATTGGAGTTTTCTTATTACTTGGATTAGTTTTATATGCCAATGGAATGGATATTTTTAGGGCATTTTCTTAAAAAATAATTTATACTTCATAATTAAATTAAAATATAATTATATTTGCCCTCACTTAAATTCCTCCTTAGCTCAGTTGGTTAG
>JAYNRW010000060.1:0-8119 GCA_038114965.1 Flavobacteriaceae bacterium
TTGGTGCAGACGGAATAACAATTCATCCTAGACCTGATGAAAGACATATTCGTTATAAAGATGCTATTGATTTAGGTAAATCTGTTCATAAGGAATTCAATATTGAAGGAAACCCCATTGATAAATTTATAGATTTGGTTATGCTTGTTAAACCAACCCAAGTTACATTAGTTCCTGATGACATCAATGCTATTACATCAAATGCAGGCTGGAATACAAAAAAACATTGGAATTATCTTAAATCAGTTATAGATGAGTTTAAGAAAGCTCAAATCAGAACATCAATCTTTGTTGATCCTAATTTAGAAATGGTAGAATATGCCAAGAAAACAGGGACTGATAGAATTGAATTATATACTGAAGAATTTGCAAAAAAGTATGAATTAGGGGAATTAAGTTCAATTGAAGCTTATGCTGCTTGCTCAAGTTTAGCTAATGAATTAGAAATTGGAGTAAATGCCGGCCATGATTTATCACTACAAAATATCGAGTTTTTTGCCAAGAATATCCCTTATTTGGAGGAAGTTTCAATTGGTCATGCTTTAATAAGTGAATCAATATATTTAGGAATAGACAATGTAATAAACCTATACATTGATAAATTAAATAGATGATTATTAATAGCAGAGTATTTGGAAAATCAGAAAATAAGCTAATTATTTTACATGGATTTTTAGGTTCTTTAGATAACTGGATAACTATTGCAAAAAAAATTTCAGATTTAGGATTTGAAGTTCACATAGTAGATCAAAGAAACCATGGAAAAAGCTTTCATTCAGATAGTCACAGTTATGAACTAATGGCTCTTGATTTAAAAAATTATATTGACCATTTCGATTTTGATAAAGTTTCCATTATTGGTCATTCAATGGGCGGAAAAACAGCTTGTTGTTTTGCTTTAAATCATTCAACTATGGTTGAAAAATTAATTATTGTAGATATACTTCCAATAAAATATAATAAAGATTATAATTTGATATTTGAAGCTTTAAGAACAATTGATTTAAACTCAATTTCAAATAGATTTGATATTAATAATCATTTTAAAAGGTTTTTTGAAGACGAGTTGTTTATTTCTTTTCTTTCAAAAAATTTAGTTAGATCAAAAGATGGTGGCTTTAGTTTTAAATGTAATTTATCATCTTTGATTAATAATATTGACAACATATTAGATCAGATTAATTCAAATATTTTTTATGAAGGAAAAGCTTTTTTTATCAAAGGTTTGAATTCTGATTATATTACTGATGAAGGGTTAAAAAAAACACAAGTGTTGTTTCCTAACTACAATTTAATTCCAGTGGAAGAAGGAGGTCATTGGTTACATCATGAAAAGCAAAAAGAGTTCTTTGATATTTGTAAAGAACTATTAACAACTTGATTTGTTGCCATACAAAATAAAAAAGGCTATTTTTGGGGCCAATTTTTTATTATGAGTATTTCCATTAAAGAACTTAATAAACAGATTTCTGTAATTAGTTTAGATATTAAAAAAAATGACTACAATGAAAAGGTGAAGTCTATATTGAATGATTATAGAAAAAAAGCAAATATTCCTGGTTTCAGAAAAGGATTTGTTCCATTAGGTTTAATAAAAAAACAGTATGAAATACCTGTTAAAGTTGATGAAATAAATAAATTGGTTCAATCCAAGTTAACTCAATTTATAACTGAAAAAAATCTTTCTTTATTGGGTACACCTGTCCCTATTGATAACGAGAAAATTAACTGGAGTGATGATGATATATCATTAAATTTTGAAATTGCTAAAACACCAGAATTTAAATTGAATTATAAATTAAAAAAGAGTGTAGATTATTATAAAATCATTGCTGATAAAAGTATGGTTGAAAATCAAATTGAGTCTATACAAAATCAATATGGTAAACTAATTTCTTTGTCAAAGATTGAAAAAAACTCAAATTTAGTTGTAATCATTAGTAATGATGACATTGAATTAAATAAGGAAATTAATATTGCATCTGATAGACTATCAAAAAAATCGTTTGATACAATTTCTAAATTAAAAGTTGGAGATTCTGTTAGCCTTGACACAGATAAAATATTTAAAGCTAAAGGAGATCTTGAAGCTCTTTCTGGAATTGAAAAAGAAAAAATTGAATCAATTAGTAAAGTTAATTTTGAGATAAAGGAGTTTAATAAAACAGAAAAAGCTAAGCTAGATAAATCTTTATTTGATAAAATTTATAAAGAAAATACACCCAAAAATCAAACTGAATTTAAAACTAGAGTTAAAGAGGAAATTGAAAAACAATTTGTTAATCAATCAGATCAAAAATTTTTAAATGATGTTACTGATGAACTAATTAAATCCTTAAAAATTGATTTACCTGAAGATTTTATAAAAAAATTAATTAAAATAAATTCTAAGGATCCATTAACGGATGAAGATATTCAGAAGGAATACGATAATTCTAAAAACGGATTAAAATATCAATTAATTGAATCTAAATTATTAGAGGATAATGATATTAAAATTGATCATTTAATGATTAAAGATTTTGCTGAAAAATCAATTAAAAACCAAATGATTGCATATGGTCAGCCTGAACCAAAAAAAGAAGATTTAGAAAAAATTTCCTCAAGAATTTTATCAAATGAAGAAGAAGTTAAAAGAATGACTCATCAATTAATAAGTGAAAAGTTACTTTCAGTTTATAAAGAAAAAATTAATAAAAAAGTAAAAGAAACAACCTACGAAAAGTACATAGAACTTGCTTACAAGAAAAATGATTAAATTTAATTTATGAACTACTCTGAAGAATTTAAAAAGTTTGCCATAAAACATCAAGGTGTTAACTCACTATACTATGATCAGATTGTTAGTAGTATGACGCCCTATATTATTGAAGAAAGACAACTAAATGTTGCTCAAATGGATGTTTTTTCCAGATTAATGATGGATAGAATTATTTTTTTAGGAACAGCAATTAATGACTCAATTGCAAATATTATTCAAGCTCAACTTTTATTTTTAGAGAGTACAGATAAAGAAAAAGATATTCAAATATATATTAATTCACCAGGTGGATCTGTTTATGCAGGTCTTGGTATTTATGATACTATGCAATTTATTGGTCCTGATGTTGCAACAATTTGTACTGGAATTGCTGCATCTATGGCTGCAGTATTGCTTTGTTCAGGTGAAAAAGGTAAAAGATCAGGCTTAACTCACTCAAGGGTTATGATTCACCAACCTCTTGGTGGAGCTCAAGGTCAGGCTTCTGATATCGAAATTACTGCCAGAGAAATTGGAAAGTTAAAGAAAGAATTGTACGAAATCATAGCAAAACATACCGGTCAAAAATATGATAAAGTTCATGCTGATTCTGATAGAGATTATTGGATGAAAGCAGTTGAGGCTAAAAAGTACGGTATGATTGATGAGGTACTTATCAAAAATTAGATCATGTCTGATGAAAATTTATCATGTTCCTTTTGTGGAATAAGCAAAGTACAAACTAAAATTCTTGTAGCTGGTGAAGATGCTCATATTTGCGATCAATGTATTGAACAAGCTTATTCTATTCTTAATCATCAAGCACAAACTAAAGAGATTAAGTCAAATGATGATATATCACATTTAAATCCAAAATTGATTAAGAAATTCTTGGATGATTATGTTGTAGGTCAGGAATACTCAAAAAAAGTAATTTCTGTTTGTGTATATAATCATTATAAGAGAATTAATCAGGAAGCGATAAATGATAACCTTGAAATTGAAAAAAGTAATGTAATAATTGCTGGTCCAACAGGAACTGGTAAGACATTAATAGCTAAAACTATTGCTAAGATGTTAGATGTTCCCATAGCAATCGTTGATGCAACTGTATTAACCGAGGCAGGTTATGTTGGAGAAGATGTTGAAAATATTTTAACAAGACTCTTGCAAGCTGCAGATTATAATATTGAAAAAGCTGAAAAAGGAATAATTTTTATTGATGAAATAGATAAAATATCAAGAAAATCAGATAACCCATCTATTACAAGAGATGTTTCTGGTGAAGGTGTCCAACAAGCATTATTGAAGTTAATGGAGGGTACTGTAGTAAATGTTCCACCTAAAGGAGGAAGAAAACATCCAGATCAAAACTTTATTAAATTAAATACCTCTAATATATTATTCATTGCAGGTGGAGCTTTTGATGGAATTGAAAGAATAATTAACAGAAGACTTAATATGAGTTCAGTTGGATTTAAAAACTCAAAATTAAAAGCCAAAATTGATGATAGTACAATTATTTCAAATATAAAGCCTAATGATTTGAAAGACTTTGGTTTAATTCCAGAAATACTAGGTAGACTTCCAGTTCTTACTTATATGCTTGAATTAGACGCTATGACACTAAGAAGAATTCTTACTGAACCAAAAAATGCTTTAACAAAACAATATATACGTCTTTTTGAAATAGATAATATTAAACTGACTTTCACAAATGAAGCTTTAGATTATATCGTAGAAAAAGCTGTTGAATTTAAACTAGGAGCTAGAGGGCTTAGATCTATATGTGAAACAATTTTAATTGATGATATGTTTAACCTTCCTGGATCAAAAACAAAAAAGCTAATTGTTGACAAAAGCTATATAGTATCAAAATTAGATGATACAAATTTTACTGATTTAAAAGAAGCTTCTTAATTTATTTCTAGTAATTCTTCGAAAAAAGCTCTATCATTTGATAATCTAGGTATTTTGTTTTGCCCTCCTACTTTATTTTTATTTTTTAACCAATCATAAAATAAGTTTTTTCGAGCTATGTGTAATACAGGAATGTCTAAGGTTATATTTTTAAACCTCTTTGCTTTGTAGTCAGTATTAATTTTTTGAATTTCATAATCTATATCCTCAATAAATTTTTTAAAATTTTTTGGTTCCTTAGAAAATTCAATAATCCACTCATGTTTGCCTTTTTTTCCAGATTTCATGAATTTAGGAGCAACAGTGTAGTCAACAATTTTACATTGATGAACTTTAATAACCTTCTCAAGGGCATTTTCAACATTATCTATAATAACTTCTTCACCAAAAGTATTTATATAATGTTTTGTTCTACCAGATACGATAATTCTATAAGGATTTAGAGAAGTAAACTTGACAGTATCACCAATTTTATATCTCCACAGTCCTGAATTAGTAGTAATTAGCATTGCATAATTGATTCCTAGTTCAACTTGAGATAAATCAATTATTTTTTCTTTTTTATTACCATCATCTATTGAAATAAACTCATAAAAAATACCATAATCTAACATCAATAGTAAATCATTTCTCTCATTTGAGTCTTGAATTGCAAAAAACCCTTCAGATGCATTATAAATTTCATAAAATTTAAATCCTTTATTAGATATAATATTTTCAAATTCATTTCTATATGGATTAAAACTTACACCACCATGAAAGTATACCTCCAGATTATTCCAAATTTCATCAATATATTTTTTTCCAGTCTTTTCAAGAAGTTTATTTAAAAGAGTTAGCATCCATGAAGGAACTCCAGCTAAACTTCTTACGTCTTCATTTAAAGTACCTTCAATTATAGCTTCAATTTTTTCGTCCCATTTATCCATTAGAGAAATAGAATTATTTGGAGTACTAATAATCTCTGCCCAGACTGGAAGATTATCGATTAAAATTGCAGATAAATCACCAAAGTAGTTGTTATTATTTTCATAAATTTTTCTACTTCCACCAAGCCTTAATGATTTTCCTGAAAATATATTTGAATTCTCATTATTGTTAATATAGAGACATAACATATCCTTACCAGCCTTAAAATGACAATCTTCTAATGCAGAGTTACTAACAGGAATAAATTTACTTTTTGAATTAGTTGTCCCACTTGATTGGGCAAACCATTTAATATTTTCACTACAAAAAATATTTTGCTCACCCTTAATTGTCCTATCTATGTAATCAAAAAATTCTTCATAGGTTCTTGCAGGTACTCTTTCAGAAAAATCTTTATAACTATTTATTGATTTAAAATCATATTGTTTACCAATAAAAGTATCTTTAGATTGATTAACTAGTTTTTTTAGTACTTCGTTTTGAACCTCGTGGGGATACTTAATAAATAATTCAATTTGATGAATTCTTTTTTTTAGCATCCATGAAACTACTGTATTGAATAATGAAAATGGCATATATTTATATGATAAAATTAATACAAAAAATGTTTAAAGGTGTTTTAAATAAGATGAGATCTGAAATTAGTGATTCAGTAACTTATTTTTTAGATATGAATAATGAGTTTTTGATTTCAAATTCAATATTAAATAAACATTTAAAAATTGATTTTAAAGGTTTTTCTTGCTTAAGTTGTAATTCTGATCAAGAAATTTTTCGTCAAGGACATTGTAAAAAATGTTTTTTTGAATCCCCGAGTACAGCAGAATGGATTATTAGACCTGAACTTAGCAAAGCTCATTTAGGGATTCAGGATAGAGACTTAGATTATGAAAGAAAAATTCAGTTGCAACCACACTCTGTATATTTATCATTCACAAGTGATGTAAAAGTGGGTGTTACAAGAAAATCTCAAGTCCCAACTAGATGGATTGATCAAGGTGCTATTGAAGCAATTGAGATAGCAGAATTACCAAATAGATATTTGGCTGGTATTTGTGAGATTGAGTTAAAAAAATATTTTAAAGACAAAACAAATTGGAGAACAATGTTAACTACAAATAAGTCTAATGTTGATTTATCAATCAAAAAAAATGAATGTTACTCAATTCTTCCAGAAGAAGCAAAAAACTATTTTTTAAGTAAGTCAAAGACTTTAAAAATTAATTATCCAATCTCAAATGAAATTATAACTCCGAAAAGTTTAAACATAAAAAAAACGAAAACCTTTTCAGGCAAATTGATTGGAATTAAAGGTCAGTATTTAATTTTTGAGGACAGTACAGTTTTTAATGTAAGATCTAATGAAGGTTTGGTAGTTGGTATTAAAATAGATTAAATATCAATTTCTTCATTTATTTCAAGATCAAACTTTTTTCTGAAATAATAAACACCCAAGTATAAAAGAGGAGTATCAATAAGAGCTACTAGTACCTTAAATAAAAATCCAGAAATAAGTAAACCAGTGAACATATTCCATGGAAGTGTATTTGTAATACACAATAAAAAAACTACTGTAAAAGTATCTATAAACTGTGATGTAAAAGTTGAAAAATTATTTCTTAACCAAAGCATTCTTCCCTTTGTTTTTTTCTTCCAATAGTGATATATCTTAATATCGATAAATTGTGCAAATAGATAAGCAAGCATTGAAGATAACACTGCTAGACCCGATAAGTAAAAAACACTTGTAAAGGTTTCATTATCAACAGGTGATGATTCTATAGCGGGAACAGAGTTTGCAACATATATAATTGACAATGAAAAGAAAGAAGCAAAAATTCCAGCTACAACTATTTTATTAGCATTCTTTTTTCCATATATCTCAGAGATTAGATCTGTTACTAAGAAAGTAATTGGGTAAGGTAAAATCCCAACGGAAAGTTCAAATAAATTAAATCCAAAAAGTGATATATCAAAAGGATACCAGTAAAAAAACTTTTGGAAAATCAAGTTTGATACAACTAATGAAGTTATAAAAATTGCACCTAGATATAAGTATATTTTTTTTGCTAACTCAACTTTTTCAGTATTATTGTAGTCCATTTTGTTATAATAAATTTAATCCTTAAGAATTTAATATTGAAAAAAAGAAACGTTTATTTATCAATTGGCTCTAACATAGGAGATAAAGAATACAATTTAAATTTAGCAATAGAACAAATTGAAGAATCAATGGGTCGTATTGTTAAGATTTCAAATTTTTATAGTAATCCAGCTGAGGGATTTATTGGCGATGATTTTTTAAATGCCTGTTTGCATATTGAATCAAATTTATCCCCTGATAATTTGATAAATTCCATTTTAAAAATTGAAAATTTATTTGGAAGAAAAAGAAAAGTGAATGGTGTTTACGAATCTAGAAATATTGATATTGATATTATTTTTATAGATGATATGATCTTGAAAACACAAAGTTTAACTGTACCTCATCCTAGAATGCATACAAGACATTTTGTTTTAATTCCTCTT
>JAYNRW010000061.1:0-8117 GCA_038114965.1 Flavobacteriaceae bacterium
AAAAAAGAGATGGGTTTGATACAAAAATAAGAAGAGTGTTATATAAAGATTTGAGAATTAAATCACCTTATAATACTTATGTTAATAGAGGCTTACCGCCTGGCCCAATAGTTACGCCAGATATTTCTGCTATTGAAGCTGTATTAAATCCTTTGGACCATTCCTTTATTTATTTTGTTGCAGATGTTTCTAACCCTGGATATCATTTATTTTCAAGAACTAATGCTGAACATAACCAGAAAAAAAGACAATACACCAAGTGGTTGAGAGAAAGAAACATTAGAAGATAAATAACTGATTATCAGATAATTAAAAAAATACTTAGTTTTGCAAACATAAACAGTCATTGATTGTTTAAAACTTTAGTATTGTTTTTTAAAATAAGACTAATATCAATTTTTTTAATAGCCATTCTATTTGGCCCGGCATTCCCTCCCTCAAATTTAACCATTTCAACCTCTGGTGATTTTGAATATACCACTTCGTTAAATTATGATTTTGAGCAAATTAAGCATACTGTTCCTTTCATAAAAAAAGATTTTATTGGTTTTAAAGAATTTTTAGGTTTTTTTGAATCTGGATCTGATTACAAAAAAATTAATAGATTAGGATATCTTGGAAAATATCAGTTTGGAAAATCAACTTTAAAAGTTTTAAAAATAGACTATCTAAAAAATGATTTTATTAATGAACCAGCTCTTCAAGAGAAAGCTTTTCTCATGAATGTGATGAGAAATAAATGGATACTCAGAAGAGAGATTAGCAGGTTCAATGGACTTGTTATCAGTGATATGTTCATAACCGAATCAGGTATAATTGCTGCAGCCCATCTTTCAGGTCCTGGAAATGTTAAAAAATTTTTGCGTAGTTACTGTGATAGTGAATTGGACCTTAAGGATGCTAATGGTACTAAAATTTCGGATTACCTCAAAACTTTTAAAAATTATAATATATCAGAAATTGAAGCTGTAAGAAAACCTTCTTATATTAACTAATCAGAGAATTTTTTAGTAAGATCTTCAACATATTTTCTAAAGTGCTTGTCAGTAAACGCTAGATTGTCAACTGTTTTACAAGCATGAAGTACAGTAGCATGATCCCTGTGACCAATTTTTGTTCCTATGCTTGCAAGAGAAGCTTTTGTAAACTTTTTTGAAAAAAACATTGCAAGTTGTCTAGCTTGAACAATGTGTCTTTTTCTTGTTTTAGATTGTAGGGTAGTGACGTCCATTTGAAAATAATCAGAAACAACTTTTTGGATGTGATCAATTGAAATTTCTTTTTTAGTGTTTTTGACAAATTTTTCTACAACAATCTTAGCAAGTTCAATAGTAATTTTCTTTTTATTAAAAGATGATTGTGCCATAAGTGAAATTATTGCACCTTCAAGTTCTCTTACGTTAGACTTTATATGTTTTGCTACATAAAAAATGATTTCGTCTTCCATTTCAACTCCATCAACAGCTAGTTTATTTTTAATAATTGAAATTCTTGTCTCATAGTCAGGAGTTTGAAGTTCAGCGGATAATCCCCATTTAAATCTAGAAAGTAATCTTTGCTCTATCTCTTGCATATCAACAGGTGCTTTATCAGATGTTAATACAACTTGTTTACCATTTTGATGAAGATGGTTAAAAATATGAAAGAAGACATCTTGGGTCCCTGCTTTACCGGAGAAAAACTGAACATCATCAATTATAAGAACATCAATTAACTGGTAAAAGTGAATAAAATCATTTCTGTTATTTTTCTTGACAGATTCTATATATTGTTGAGTAAATTTTTCAGCAGAGATATATAAGACTGTTTTTTCTGGAAACTTTTGTTTAATATTTATTCCAATAGCATTAGCTAAATGTGTTTTTCCTAATCCAACTCCACCAAAAATTAGCAATGGATTAAAAGATGTTCCGCCAGGTCTATTTGAAACAGCATATCCAGCCGATCTAGCTAGCCTATTTGAATCTCCTTCTAAAAAGTTATTAAAATTATAATTTGGATTAAGTTGAGAGTCTATTTTAAGATTTTTTATTCCTGGAATTACAAATGGATTAGTTAACTCTGATTTTAAAAAATTTGTAGAACTCTCAATTGTTTGAGACTTGATTTTTGGTTTATATTGACTAGGAATTTTTTCTGTGAAAGATTTTGAAGATCCAAAAGAGTTTTCCATTTTAATAATGTAAACTAGCTTAGCATCATCACCAAGTTCTTTGTTGAGGGACAGCTTTAATAAATTAATATAATGCTCTTCAAGCCATTCATAGAAAAATTTACTAGGTACTTGAACACTCAAGACATTGTTGTCAAGTTTTACAGGCTTTATTGGCTCAAACCAAGTTTTATATGCTTGCAGTTGTATGTTATCTTTTATAAAATTGAGACAATTATTCCATACTGATTCTGCAGTCATCTATATAAATTTAATTTAGTTTGTTGTTATTAAATTGATAAACTAGAATAAGCCTATCTTTATAATCACACAAACAAATATGTACATTTTTTTTTTAAAAAAAAATCATTTCACTATTGATTTTTAAAAAACTTTTTTTGATATTATCGCTAACTTAAAAGCAACTAATTTTTTGTCTAAAAAAACTTTAAAAAATATAATTAATGTTAGATACTCTGAAACTGATACAATGTCTTTCGTTCACCACAGTAACTATTTAAAGTATTATGAAATTGGAAGACTTGCTTGGTTTAAAAATATAGGTTTTTCATATAAGAAATTAGAATCAGAAAATATTATTTTACCTGTAGTAGAAACAAAAATTAAATTTAGGAAACCAGCTTTTTTTGATGATGAATTGATTTTAGAAACTACTATAATTAAACCACCATCGTATTCTATTGAATTTAATTATATCATTAGAAAAAATGATGAGTTAATTAATGAAGGTTATACTAAATTAATATTTTTAAATAGTACCGATAAAAAGCCAATAAGGTGTCCAAAAAATATATTAAAAAAAATTAATGATTTCTTATGATTTTAAGATTATCATCTTTTATGTTTTCTTCATAAAATTTTGTACCATTTATCTTTGGAGCTAAGACTCCTTTTTTTAATTTATTTGTTGATTTAAACACTCTTGCTTCATCCCATAAATTATTTTCTATAAAATTTTTTAAAGTTTTATTACCACCTTCAACCAAAACACTTTGTATATTTTTTTTATGTAGGAAATTAGTAATGTTTTCAATATTTAAATCGTTCCCATTATGAATGTAGAGTGTGTCTTTTGATTTAATTTTAGGATTTCCAATGACAATCTTAATTGGATTATTATTATCCCAATTTCTTGAGTTTAACTGAGGATTATCAAAATCAACTGTTTTTGACCCAACTAATATAGCATGTTCTTGACTTCTCCACTTATGCACATATTGTCTTGAAATATCGTTTGAAATCCAGTAGGGCCTATTATTATTTTTATGTTTTGGAGAAATTATACCATCATCAGTTTCTGCCCATTTTAAAATTATATATGGTCTTTTTTTAGTTTGAAAAGTAAAAAATCTCTTATGTAATTCAAGACACTCATTTTCTAATACACCTACTTTAACATCAATATTATTATTTATTAATTGATCAATTCCTGATCCATTGACAAGAAGGTTAGGATCTTTGCAACCAATTATTACTGTCTTAATTTTACTTTCAATAATTTTTTTTGTACATGGTGGAGTTTTACCGTAATGTGAACATGGCTCAAGAGTTACAACCATGGTGGAATTTTCTAAATATTTTTTATCATTAATATTTTCAATTGCATTAATCTCAGCATGATTTTGACCAGGACTTCCAGTATATCCTTCACTTATTATTTTTCCATCTTTGTAGATCAGAGCTCCCACATTAGGATTAGGATAAGTATGACCTAATGCTGAATTACCAATAGCTACACATCTTTGCATTAACAATTCATAATTCATTTTTAAATATTATAAGTAATTTTATAATGCTAAGTTAGAAATGAAATTTGACATAAGAAAAATTGAAAAAAAGGATAATTCTTTTATAAAAAAAATTTTAATAAATGTGATGAATGAGTATGGTGTTCCGTCTGAAGGAACAGCTCTTGCCGATGTAGAATTGAATCATATGTACGAATCATATTTATTAGATAAACACATTTATTATATTTTAACTATTGAAAATAAAATTGTTGGAGGAGCTGGTATAGCACCACTTAAAAACTCAGATAAAAATATTTGTGAACTTCAAAAGATGTATTTTCTTCCTGTTGCGAGGGATAAAGGTCTAGGTAGTTTGATGATTAAAAAATGTATAGATTATGCATCTAAATCTAGATTTGAATATTGTTATATTGAAACCATGCATAATATGATTAATGCACAAAAACTATATACAAGTTATGGTTTTGAATTTATTGACAGTCCATTAGGAAACACTGGACATTCGTCATGCCCGGTATGGATGTTAAAAAAATTATGAGACTGATAGATTTTAAGCATCACGTTCAAGACAAGCTCTGTTCTATATACAACGAGAATGAATCTGAAGTTATTTTTTATGAGTTAATTGAAAATTTTTTAGGTATATCCAAAATAAATTACCTAGTTGATAAGGAACATCTGATATTAGACTCTGAAATACTTATTTTAAATAAGAAAATTAATCAACTAGAATTAAATAAACCTTTGCAATATGTAATAGGAAATAAAAAAATATTTGGAATAAATTTTAAACTTAATGATAGTGTATTAATTCCAAGACCTGAAACTGAAGAGTTGTGTTCTTGGATTTTATCTCATCAACTTAGTAATATTAAAATTTTAGATATTGGAACTGGTTCTGGTCTTATCGCTTTAGTATTAAAAAAGCATATTAAGAATAGCACAGTCGATGGGTGGGATAACTCAATTAAGGCTTTAAACTTAGCTAAGTCAAATGCAAAAAAAAATAATATTAATGTAAACTTTAAATTAAATGATATTTTTAAGAAAGACATTCCAAAAAACGAGTATGATTTAATTGTTTCTAATCCTCCTTATGTTTCATATGATGATTACAATAAAATTCATAAAAGAGTAAAAAAATATGAGCCTAATAATGCTATTTTTGTAAATGATAATGATCTATTAATTTTTTACAAGATTATAATTAAAAAGGCTTCAATATCTTTAAGAAAAAATGGTCTTATTTTTTTTGAGTGTAATGAAAAAAATATTGAGGATGTTTTTAATGTTTTAAAAGATCATAGATTTAAAAATATAGATATTAAAAAAGATTTTAGAAATAAAAAAAGAATGATTAAAGCGCAAAAATGAGCCCAAAAGAGAAAATTTATTTTTTAAGGGATGAACTTCATCATCATAACCATCTATATTATGTTAAAAATGAACCTGTAATTAGTGATTATGAGTTTGATTTAAAATTAAATGAACTATTCAGTCTTGAAAATGAATATCCTCAATTTTATGATCCTAATTCACCTACTGTTCGTATTGGAAGTTCTTTGTCTAATGATTTTGAAAGTATTACTCATAAATTTCAAATGTATTCTCTAGAAAATTCATATTCAATTGAAGATCTTAAAGATTGGGAAGCTAGAATTAAAAAAAAATTAGGAATAAATGATATTAGTTATTGTTGTGAATTGAAACTAGATGGAGTATCAATCAGTTTATCTTACGATTCTGGAATTTTTGCTCAGGGTTTAACCAGAGGCGATGGAGTTGTTGGTGATAATGTAACCAATAATCTTAAAACAATAAATACAATTCCGTTAAAAATCAAGAATGAATTAAATTTTGATATAAGAGGTGAGATTGTTATAGAAAAAAATGATTTTATAAAGCTAAATCAAGATAGATTAAATAATGGTGAACAGCCTTATATGAATCCTCGTAATACCGCATCAGGTAGTATTAAATTAGTTAAAAGCGAGGAAGTAAAAAAGAGACCTTTAAAATGCTATTTATTTCAGATTGTTGGAAATGATTTGCCATTCAGAACTCAGGTTGAGTCATTAAATTATGCTATTGATTGTGGATTCAATGTCTCTAATACTTTCAAATTTTGCAAAAACTTAAGTGAGGTAATTCAATATTTAAATTATTGGGAAAAAAACAAAGACTCTAATGATTTTGAAATTGATGGAGTTGTTATAAAAGTTAATAAGTTAGAATTTCAGAAAGAATTAGGTTTTACTTCTAAATTTCCAAGGTGGGCCATTGCTTATAAATTTAAAACAGAACAAGTAACCACTAAATTAATTGATGTTACATATCAAGTTGGTAGAACTGGAGCAGTAACACCAGTTGCTAATTTAAAACCTGTTATATTAAACGGAACTACAGTAAAAAGAGCATCTCTTCATAATTCTGATCAGATAGAAAAATTAAATTTAAAATATGATGATCATGTTGTTGTGGAAAAGGGTGGAGAAATCATACCAAAAATTGTTGATGTAGTAATAAGTAAAAGATCCAGTAACTCTAAAGAATTTGTTTTTATAAAGAATTGTCCCTCATGTGATAATGAATTGATAAAGATTGAAGGCGAAGCTCAACACTACTGCCCAAATAAAAAGAAATGTCATCCTCAAATTTTAGGAAGAATTAAACACTTTATTTCTCGAAAAGCCATGAATATTGATGGCTTTGGAACCGAAACAATTGAAAGGCTACTTAAAAATAATTTAATTAACGATTTTTCTGATATATATAATTTACATTACAAAGACTTGGTAGATCTTGAAAGAATGGCTGAAAAATCAGCAAAAAATTTAATTGATGCAATTGAGAAATCAAAAGAGCAACCATTCAGTAAAGTGCTATTTGCTCTTGGAATTAGATATGTTGGAGAAACTGTTTCAAAAAAAATAACTTCAAAAATTTTTAGTATTGATGATTTAATGAAGTTAACAATAGAAGATTTACTAAAAATTGATGAAATAGGGGAAAAAATAGCTCTTAGCCTGAGAGATTATTTTGATGATTTAGATAATAGAAATTTGATTGAAAAGTTAAAGAATACTGGATTAAAATTTCATACAGATATAAATCATGTAAAATCACATACATTATCTGACTTAAAATTTGTAATTACTGGAACTTTTCAAGAAGTTTCAAGAGAAAAGTTAAAATTAATTATTGAAGATAATGGAGGTGTAATTTCATCTTCATTGTCAAAAAACACCAATTTCCTCATAAAAGGAGAAAATGCTGGTCCATCAAAACTTTCAAAAGCTGACAAACTAAATGTAGATATATTAAGTATTGATGAATTTAAAAATAAATATAACCTGAATATTAAAAATTGAAGAAGTTTTTAAAATATTTAAGAAATAGATTTTTGAATAGAAAAATAGATGACTCTATCAAATCATTAAAAAATTTAGAAAGAAATTTTTCAAAACCTATTAACAAGGTAGGTTGTATAATTGATACGAACTTAGATGTTGATTACTATCAAATTTTGGAGTTAATTGAAAAGATTGATTTAAAAGAAAAAGATATCAAAATTATTAGCTTTTCTGATACAAATTTTAATGATCCTTTTTCAAAAATGAGGATATCAAAAGATTCAATAAGTTTTTATGGAAATATTGTTTCTTCTGATGCAAATGAATTTATCTCTTATGATTATGATTTGCTTATAAATTATTTTGGCAATAATAAAATACTAACTCTAATATCATCAAAAGTTAATGCTAAGTTTAGAGTCGGATTTGATAATTCAAATAAAGATATAAATGATATAATTTTCTCTAACATTTTCAATAATTTTGCAAAGTTTAGTAATGAGCTAATTAAGTATTTAAAGAAAATTAAATAAGAAAATTTATAATTATATGATTAAGAATTCAAATTCAATTTTTTCAGGTATAGGTGTTGCTATTGTTACTCCTTTTGATGATAAAAATAATTTTGATAAGGATGCTGTTTTTCAGTTAGCTGAAAATTTGATTAATAATAAAATTTCTTATGTGGTTGTTCAAGGAACAACGGGTGAATCTTCAACTTTAGAAATAAATGAGAAAAAGATTGTTAACAACACATATATCGATGCTTTTAAAAATAAAGTACCCTTAATCTTGGGATTAAGTTCAAATAATACAAACTATTTATGTAATGAAATTAAA
>JAYNRW010000062.1:0-995 GCA_038114965.1 Flavobacteriaceae bacterium
AACCAGTAATGATTAGTTCTCCCCCCGGGCCAAACCTCACTGAATTCTCTATCATTATTATCTGGATTTGGTATTAAATTTTTATTTGAGTTAACCCAATTAGCAAACCTTTGTAGTCCATCTGGGTTTAAACATGGATCATAAAGAATAACTGTATTATTTAAAATTTCAAGAGTTTCAGATTCATTGGATGCAGCTAAATAATAAATGCCTAATAAAGCCGCATTTGATGCGCTAGCTTCATTTCCGTGAACAGAAAATCCTTGATAAACTACAGCAGGCATATTCTTAAATTCATTAATTTTTATTCCATTGGTTATTTTGATATGATTTTCTTTGATTTTTTCTAAATTTTTTAAGTTATCTGGCGATGAAACTTTTAAAATTAGTAATGGTCTGTTTTCATATGTTTTTCCAGTTTCTTCAATTATAACTCTGTCTGATGAGTTGGCAATAGCATACATATACTGGACCAATTTATCATGTGTTACATGCCATTCTCCAACCTCATGACCAATTACTTCACTTGGTTTTGGAATTGTTTGATCAAATTTTTCTGAGTTATCGAAATAATAACCTAAATGAGTTTGAGAATTAAGACTTATTGAAAATAATAAGACAATTATTAATATTGTTTTTTTCATTTTACAAAAATATTTTTTGTGATTGATAAATTAGTTTTTGGAGCTACGACATAGTTCAAAATTTCAAAGGGAAGTTCTACATTTTCTAAAACTTTTAACGTTTTTAAATATACCTCAATTTTTGATTTTGGTTTAATTTCAAAAAAATTAAATTCACTATGAAAATTAAATTCACCTGTATACTTAAGTTTTAATGGAGCAACAGAATGATTTATAAATTCTAGTTTTCAATCTTTCAATAAATGAAATAACAATATTTAAAATAATTAAAGAAAACAAAAATTTTCTCGATTAGATTGGTGAATTTCAAAGAACTAAGTATGAAAAATTCTTACTATCAAACAACATGTC
>JAYNRW010000062.1:1005-7941 GCA_038114965.1 Flavobacteriaceae bacterium
GGAGCTACAGAATGATTTATAAACTCTAGTTTTAAGATCTGTTTACTATTATAACGATCAAAATCATATCCATAACTCTTAATTGAAAAATTTTCATTTGCAACCATATTTAAATTTTCTTCTTTACCAATTATCAAATCATGAAACCAAACAAAAGTTTTTTGATTAAAAAGAGCATCTCTAGTAGATTTAATAGTTTTGTTTTCTGAAATAATAAATGTTATTGGGCGATGAAAGCTTTCTCTCTCGTTATTAAAATCCCAATCAATTAAAACATGAACATCGCTTGTTCCCATAATTGCAAGATTATTATCCAGAGCTATTTGAAGTGCTTCTTCAGAAAAGGTAGACATATTTACAACCTCAATTCCATGAAGATAATTTTTATTGATTATTTTTTTATGAATAGGATCCAATCTTGCTATTCCATCCCTTCTTTGAGATTCCCAATGAGGATGATTCCAAAACACAAAAGCTCCTTGATCATTGGCTTCTTTAATAGCCTTTTCAAAATCTAATGGTTCCTTTTCATTATCAAAAAATTTATTAGCATCATTAATAAAAATTGCATTAAAATGACCTGGTGGCATTCCCTTAGTTATTTCTGTTCCATGAACAACTGCAAGTGGTTGTTTTTTAACATATCCAGCTGCAATTTGAAAAGATCTATTTCTGTCTGGGTTTGGAATATCAGCTCTCCATGGTTGATATTCTATATGTTCAGTGAGTGAAATTAAATCAATACTGTCTCTCAAGGCTTCTTCAACTCTTATTGTTGGCCAAACACTTCCATCAGAAAATACGGTGTGAATATGAAGATCTGATGATATAAAAAACTTACCTTCAGGACTTTTGAAAAATGTTTTTACACCTTGAGAATGTATTGAACTGAAAAGGAAAAAAAATGATAAAAAAGATATTAGTTTTTTCATATGCTAGTTGTTTTAAGAATTCTTTTTTTTACTCTGTAATATTTTTTAATATTTAGAGAATATGTTTGGTAATCAGTAAAAACTTTTCCTACCAATTTTTTGTGTTTTTTTGGTTTTTTTCTTTTTAATATTTCTAAAATCTCATAATCTTCACTTCCAATTCTGTGAGATTCAAATCTTAAAGATGATAAAGGTCCATCTTTGCCTGGATAAATTATATGAGTATCACCAGCAGGTAAAAAATTATTTGCTGAGGCTGCAGGAGATGGATGCTTTACAACACTTTGATCAAATGGATTAGCCTTGTACTGATTTAATCCCCAATGTAAATACCCCAAAGTATTATATTTTGATCCACCCCATCCAAAATACACTTGTCTTATTTTTTCCATATCGAGTGTCCTGTTTAGCCATTTACCTCCAGGAACTAAACATGTATATACCAAAATTTGCTCTCCTAATTTTTCTCTAGACCTAAAAAATTCTTCGTTTTCCTGAAAATCATTTATTATTGGACACCAAATATCAATTGAATTTCCTAGAGCTTCTCTTGTATTCGTTGCTTCCATAATTTTAATTTCAGGAAATATTTTTTTAATCTGTTTTGCAACATCAGAATAACATTTAGCATTTACTGATGTTGGTTCATCAGCTATATGCTGCAGCCACATTTCTGTTAAATTATATTTCTTTGTGAATGATTTAATTTTAACCATTACATCATTGATTTCTTTGGTTCCAATTTCACTGTAATAACCTTTTCCATTAAGATTAGTAACTAGTTCTGGATTCCCCCAATCATCGTTCTTTCCTCTACCTAAAAGATGAGGTGATTCAAAATATTTAAATCCATGCTTGAGAAAAATATTGATGAATGAAATCATTTTTTCTTCATCTAGATATACTTCATTATCCTTCAAATAAATTAATTCACGTGGTATTTTTACACAGTTCTGTCTTCCAGATGCCATTAGTTTAGCATATTTATCTAACATTGAATACCAATCAGAGTTCCATCTATCTAAATCATGGTATTCCTCCATTTTTGATAAGTTAAACCAGTTGGTATAGAAAAAATTACTTTGATTTAGATCTGGAACTATAATATCATAAATATTGATCTTAAGTTTTAAATTAAAATTCTTATCATTTATTTTAAATTTAAAGTTAATCTCATTTTTTTCTGAACTAATTTTCTCGGAAATGGGAATTTTAATATTAATTAATGAGAATGTATTCTTACTTATTATTTTATTGGTACTTAAAGGATTAATGATTTCATAAATATTAAATGGTGCTCTTCTAATTACATATGGATTTATATTACCCTTAAATTGTTCAGTTCTACTATCTAAACCTGTATTTTGCTCAACTGGAACATCTATAACTTCACTGTAGATTAAATTATTTAATGTTTTACTTTCATGCATAAACTCAATATTAGAGTTTAATCTAGATGATATTACTATGTTTATATCAACCGTTGAGTTTTTAGCAGTATTAATAGTATGATTTTTTTTGAAATTTAAATCATTTTTATCTGGATAAACAGGATTTAATATGTCAGAAAACCCTATATCTTGCGATAAGAGTACAGTAGAAAAAAAAATTAGTATAAGATTAAAAATATTTTTCATTCAAATTTTCCTTAATTTAAGAAAAAATTAAAACAGCTAATAATGAATAAATATTATTTAATCATAGCCCTAGTATTTATGGCTATTTCATGTAGTAAAACAAAAAAACCAGAAGCTATTTCTCTTTTTAATGGGGAAAATCTAGATGGTTGGATTATTTATGGAACTGAAAAATGGTATGTAGAAGATGGTGAACTTGTATGTGAAAGTGGTCCCGATCAAGCATATGGATACTTAGGTACAGAACAATTTTATGACAATTTCATTTTAGATTTAGAATTTAAGCAAGAAAGTAATGGAAATAGTGGTGTGTTTTTTAGATCAACAGTTGATGGGACTAAAGTTAAAGGTTGGCAAGTTGAAGTTGCACCTCCAGCATATCATTCAGGAGGAATATATGAATCATATGGAAGAGGATGGTTAATTAAACCTGACTCATCACTAGATTCTATTGTAAAAATGGGGGAGTGGAATAGCATGAAAATTAAAGTTTACGATGATAAAGTAACTACCTGGATTAATGATATGGAGATGATTAGTTTAAAAGATTCTATAATAGCAAAAGGAAAGGGTGGTATTGCTTTACAAATTCATGATGGTGGTGGGATTAAAGTAAAATGGAGAAATTTATTATTACAAAAATTTGATTAACCATAAATATCACCTGAAGAGTGATTTTTTATGGCACCAGTTACCGATTTTAAGCAATTGACTTTATTTTGAATCCTTAGAACACCTAAAAGAGCAAAAATTAACGCTTCCTTAAAATCAATTATCTGTTTGTTGGGTATATAAGTATTAATGTTGTATTCATTTTGAAGAATATCAACTAAATTATTATTGTAAGTTCCTCCTCCGCTAAGTAGAACCTTTTCTGAATCATTGATGTTTTTACTTATTTGAAAAGCTGCATGTTTTACAAAACTCGCCAAGATTTCTTCCTCAGAAATTTTATAACTCTCTATTATGGGAAAAATTTGATCAATTACGAATTCAATACCTAAAGACTTAGGATTTTTTTTAGAATAAAATGATACAGAATTTAATTCGTTAAATAAATCTATATTAATTTTTCCTCTTGATGACAAGATACCATTCTTATCATATTCATATCCCATTTTTTTTGAATAAAAATTTAATACAGTATTTAATGGACAAATATCATATGCAGCAATTTGATTATCAGATTTAATTGATAGGTTTATAAACCCACCTAGATTAAGACAATACTTAAAGTTGGAAAATAAAATTTTATCTCCAATAGGTACTAAAGGAGCACCTTGCCCATTTAAACTTAAATCTTGAGCTCTAAAATTATTAACTGTCTTAATTCCTGTCATTTTATTAATGATTTCACCGTTTCCAATTTGTAGTGTAATTCCTATTTCAGGTTGATGAAAAACAGTATGACCGTGAGATGAAATCAAATTAATATTTTTTAGACTAAAATCTAAAATAAATTTGTTTATGGATTCGCCAATAAAAGTTCCATATTCAATATCAATTTTATTTATTTCACCAGATTTTTTTTCAACAATATTGTTAAGCTTTTCTGAAATAGTACTGGGATAACTAATGGATACGGAATTAGCTATTTTAAAATCTGAAAGATTTTCTAAATTAAAAATGACATGACATAAATCTAGCCCATCTAAAGAAGTGCCACTCATTACTCCGATAACTTCAATTTTATCCATTATCGATGGAAAGTATTAAAAAAAATTAAATTATAAGGAATTTAAATAAGAAATGGTTGAAATAGGATCTTCAGATTTAAAAACAGAACTACCTGCAACTAGAACGTTGGCACCAGAATCAAAAAGTTGTTTAGCATTTTCGTTGTTTACTCCACCATCAACTTCAATTAAAGCTCTTGAGTTAGTTTTTTCGATAAGACTCCTTAATTCTTCAACTTTTTTATAAGTATTTTCTATAAATGATTGTCCTCCAAATCCTGGATTAACACTCATTAGGCATACTAAATCAATGTCTGTAATTATTGCATTTAATGAAGAAACTGGGGTATGTGGATTAATTGCAACACCACTTTTCATTCCATTATTTTTAATATTTTCAACTGTTCTGTGTAAATGGGTGGAGGCTTCTAGGTGAACTGTAAGAATTTCACTACCTAGCTCAGCAAACTTTTGTACATACCTTTCAGGATTAACAATCATAAGGTGAACATCTAAAGTTTTTCTTGCATGTTTTTTAAATACTTCCATTACAGGAGTGCCAAAAGAAATATTAGGCACAAAAACACCATCCATAACATCAATGTGAAACCATCCAGCTTCACTCTTATTAACTAAGTCTATTTCTTCTTCAAGCTTACCAAAATTACAGGCAAGCATTGAAGGAGCAATAATTTTAGACTTATTATCCAAGGTATGTTTTTAATATTTTACTTCTAGAAGTATGTTTTAATCTTCTTATAGCTTTTTCTTTGATTTGTCTTACACGCTCTCTGGTTAAATCAAATGTTTCACCAATTTCTTCTAATGTCATTGCATGTTGTTCTGCTAAACCAAAGTATAGTCTAACAACATCAGCTTCTCTTGGTGTAAGTGTTTCTAAAGCTCTTTCAATTTCTGTTTTTAAAGATTCATGAAGTAAACCTCTATCAGGGTTAGGAGATTCACCGCTTTTTAATACATCATATAGATTTGAATCTTCACCTTCAACTAATGGAGCATCCATAGAGACATGTCTTCCAGAGTTTTTCATTGATTCTTTAACATCAGAAACGGTCATGTCACGCTCTTTAGCTATTTCTTCAGCAGAGGGTACTCTCTCATTAGCTTGTTCTAAGAAAGCGTACATTTTATTAATTTTATTGATGGAACCTATCTTGTTTAAAGGTAATCTTACAATTCTTGATTGCTCTGCAAGAGCTTGAAGAATTGATTGTCTAATCCACCATACAGCATAAGAGATAAATTTGAAACCACGAGTTTCATCGAATCTCTTAGCAGCTTTTATCAATCCTAAATTTCCTTCATTAATCAAATCAGGTAATGTAAGTCCTTGATTTTGATATTGCTTTGCAACAGATACAACAAATCGAAGGTTAGCTTTAGTAAGCTTTTCAAGTGCAATTTCATCACCTTCTTTTATCCTTTGAGCTAACTCTACTTCTTCCTCAGCAGTAATTAGATCTACTTTACCAATTTCTTGTAAATATTTGTCTAGAGATGCGGTTTCTCTATTGGTAACCTGTTTAGTAATTTTAAGTTGTCTCATTAAAGTCCTTTATTACTTATACGATTAAATTTGAAAAAGGTTTCAATTTATTCCTTTTTTTTTGGTCTTTCAAGTAAAATTTTTCTGGAAACTTTTTGTTTTTTAGTTCTGGAATCAATACCCATATATTTAACTCTAGTGATATCTCCTAAATTCAAATATTTCTCGACTTTTTCAACTCTTTCCCATGCTATTTCAGAAACATGTAATAAAACCTCTTTCCCTGGTCTAAATTCTACAACAGCACCAAATTCTAAAATCTTAACGACTTTAACATCGTATTCTTTACCATATTCAGGCTTAAAAGTAATATCATCAATTTTTTGAATAACCGTATCAATCATTTCTTGATCAGTACCGAGTATTTCAATAATTCCTTTTTCATCTTCTTCTTCAATAACTATTGTTGTACCAGTTTCTTTTTGCATTTCTTGAATAACTTTTCCACCAGGTCCAATTACAGCACCAATATAGTCTCCATCAATAACCACTTTCACCATTTTAGGAGCGTGTGGTTTAACTGAATCAGCAGGTTGTTCAATTGTATTAGTTAATTCATTTAAAATTTCTAATCTTCCTACTCGAGCTTGTTCTTAAGCTTTGACTAATATTTCATATGAAAGTCCCTTAATTTTGATATCCATTTGACATGCAGTAATTCCATCGCTTGTTCCTGTAACTTTAAAGTCCATATCACCTAAATGATCTTCATCACCTAATATGTCAGAAAGAACCGAGTATCTTTCACCATCAGAAATTAATCCCATTGCAATTCCTGAAACAGGTTTACTAATTTTAACACCAGCATCCATTAATGCCATAGTTCCAGAGCAAACTGTAGCCATTGACGATGAACCATTAGATTCTAATACTTCAGAAACCACTCTAACAGTGTATGGACAATCATTTGGGAATACTTTACTTAAAGCTCTTTGTGCTAAATTACCATGGCCAATTTCTCTTCTAGATGTTCCTCTTAATGGCCTAGCTTCACCCGTTGAAAAAGGCGGGAAATTATAATGTAAATAAAAATTTTCTTCACCTTGATGAGTTGGAGAATCAATAATATTAGCATCTCTTGAAGTTCCTAAAGTAACTGTTGCTAAAGCTTGAGTTTCACCTCT
>JAYNRW010000063.1:0-7844 GCA_038114965.1 Flavobacteriaceae bacterium
AGTTAATACTGATATTTCCGCATTTTCTTTATCAAGTCTAAAAGTTAAAAAAAAAGTTAACGATGAGATTAAAAAAATTGAAGATTCCAAAGAAAAAGAAAATCAGGACTTAGATCTTAATAATTTAAAAGAAAAATGGAATTTGTATTCAAATGAATTAGAAAAAAAAGGGAAAGGGAACTTTTCAAGTTTATTAACACTTAATGAACCAACAATCGAGGATAAAACAAAGATTGTTTATAATGTTCCAACTAAATCAAGTAAGAAAGAACTAATTGAAATTAAAGAAGATTTATCTCGATTTTTAAAATCAAGTTTGAAAAATGATTATTTAGTTTTAAAATTTGAGGTTAATAATGAAGTTAATAAAGAATTTTTCCTCACGCCAAAAGAAAAATATGAAAAGTTGAAAGAAATTAATCCCACAATTGAAAAACTGAAAACAGATTTAAAACTTGATTTTTGAATTTATTATTTTTTTAACCATTCCATCTGCTAAACCAATTTTAGGAACATATATCTTTTCAATACTTAAGGTTTTCATTAGAAAATAATAAATTTTTCCAGCAGGAAGTATTACATCGATCCTATCAGGATTTAGTTTTAAATTTAAGAGCATTTTCTTTGTTGAAGTTTTCTTTAATTTTTTTAGAGTAGACTTAAATTTGGATCTAGATAGAGGTTTTCCATACTTGTTTCCTGAAAGCTTAAATATTTTATTAATATTACCTCCAATGCCTACTAGTTTAATTTTTTTTATTTCTGATGCATTTTCTAATAACCAGTGATTAAATTCATCCCATGATTCTTCATTAACCAAATCATTTAATAATCTTACTCCTCCTATTTTAAAAGATTTTGATTTATGTAGTTTATTATTTTTGTATATAATTACTTCCGTACTACCACCACCTACATCAATAAAACAATAATTTGGAGAATTACCTATATGTTCAGTTATATCATTACTGGCAACTATTTCAGATTCCTTTTTACCAGATATTATTTCAATCTTAATTTTTGTTTCCCTATAGATAAAATCTAATATTTCCTGTCCGTTAGAAGCATTTCTCATAGCTGAAGTAGCGTATGCTAAATATTCATTAATCTCATTGGCTTCCATAAGGTACTTAAATGATTTTATAGTATTTATCAACTTATTTTTAGAAGAATCAGCTATTTTACTATTCAAAAAAGAATCTTGTCCCAATCTTACAGGAACTCTATGAAGTGAATTTTTAGTATGATATAACTTACCATCTAATCTTATTATATTAGAAATTAGTAATCTGATAGCATTAGATCCAATATCAATTGTTGCAACTTTTTTTATTAAAATATTATTTTTCAATCTCGTTTAAATGAAATTCATAAATTTTTTCTTGAGATCTAAATTTGCCTCTTTTATTAGTTCTGTATTCGTTATTTTTTAAGGAATTTACTAACCTTGCTTTGACATTGTCTTTCCAATATATATCAAAAATTTCATTTAGTTCTTTTGAAATATTCTTATCCAATATAGGACATGTAACTTCTACTCTATTTTCTATATTTCTGGTCATCCAATCAGCTGAAGAGATATAAGTCTTGGTCTTGCCTCCATTACAAAAAATAAAAAGTCTAGTATGTTCTAGAAATTTGTCTACCACACTTATGACATCAATATTTGAGCTCATATTAGATTGATTAGGTATTAAGCAACAAATTCCTCTAATGATCATTTTAATTTTAACACCATTAATACTTGCCCTGTAGAGTTCCTCAACCATAGAATAACTTGTTATATTATTAAGCTTTATTTTAATAAAAGCTTCTTTTCCTTTTTTAGCATTAAGAATTTCATTTTCAATTAATTCAGTAAAATGAGTTTGAGTATTATATGGTGATAAAATAAGATGCTTAAACTTAAATTTCTTGTAATTAAATTTGAAAAAATTAAACACCTTAGTTATATCATTTAAAATATCTTTATTTGCAGTAAACAAGGTGAAATCAGTATAGATTTTTGCAGTTGACTCATTAAAATTACCAGTACTTATAAAGCCATATTTTTTAATTTTTTCGTCAATTATTTTTTCAACAACACAAATTTTAGCATGAA
Source organism: Flavobacteriaceae bacterium (assembly GCA_038114965.1). Lineage (GTDB taxonomy): Bacteria > Bacteroidota > Bacteroidia > Flavobacteriales > Flavobacteriaceae > Eutrophosalina. Next base: position 2,102 of record JAYNRW010000063.1, read on the forward strand.
CTTTTAAACTTGGAATTCCAAAAATTAACTTAACTCCTTCCTCCTGCATTAATTTAGCATAATCAATGTTAGCTGTTTCATCAAATCTAGCTTGCAGTTCTATTTGAACTACAACTTCTTTACCTCCTTTTGCTGCATTTATTAGAGTATTTGCAACACTTGAAAGCCTAGATAAACGATATATAGTTATAGAAATTTTTCTAACATCAGGATCAATTGAAGCTTCAGACAGAAAACTTAAAATATGATTAAAATTGTGAAAGGGAGTATGTTGTAAAAAGTCTTTTTTATCCAAAGTTTCAAAAACACTTTTATTATTATTAAAATCAACAATACTTAGAGGAATAATTTTTTTATAAGTTAATTTTGTTTTCAAATTTGGAAAATTCATATAATCTCGTCTGTTATGATATTTACCTCCAGGAATTATGCTATCAGTATCAGAGTTGATATTCATTTTAGATAATAAAAATTTAAGAGTCTCAGCATTAATTTCTTTATCATAAACAAACCTTACAGGTTCTCCTTTTAGTCTATCTTTAACACTTTGAGATATTTTTTCTAAATAACTCTTCGATATATCGTCATCAAAATCAAGTTCCGCATCTCTACTAAATTTTATCATATTAGCAGTAACTTCTAACGGATCAAATATTTTAAATAATTGATTTAGATTGTATCTTATCAAATCATCAATCATTAATATATTTTTCTTGTTTTTATCCTCTAAAACGATAAATCTGTTAATTTCTGTCGGTAGTTGAATAAGAGCATAATAAAGTTTTTTGTTTTTTGATTTTATACTAACAATTAAAAATGATGAAAAATCAGTTAATTGAGGAAAAGTATCATTTTCATTTAATAATACAATTTTAAGGTTAGGAAAAACTTTATTTTGAAAAAAGTCATTTAAATATTGTAAGGATTCTTGAGGAATATTTTTTTCATTTATGATATGTATATTTTCCTTCTTTAGATCTTTTAGAATTGAGTTAAAAATAATTGTACTTTTTTCCTGTAAATTAATTGCTCTAAGTGTTATTTTATTTAGTAAATCTCTTGCACTTTCACCTTTATAAAGTTTTTTTGCTTTTTGATTAGATAAAGCAATTCTTTTTACAGTTGCATATCTTATTTTATAAAACTCATCTAAATTATTTGAAAAAATTCCGATAAATCTTAGTCTTTCAATTAATGGAACAGAAATATCTTCAGCCTCTTGTAAAACTCTTTCATTAAAATCTAACCAACTTAATTCTCTATTCTTGAAACTGTAAGTATTCATCTAAAACTTTTTGGAAAATAATAACTGATGTCAGAATCAGAAATATCTTTCCATAAAGATACATTAAATTCAAAAATTAATATACCACAGGTTGGAACATGTAAATATTGATTTGTAAACTTTACTACTAAATTATTACAAGTATTATTATGAGTAAATATTAAAATACTTGAGTATGAATCATCAACATCTTTGATAAAATTTAAAACTTTATCTCCATGAAAATCATATAAATCATCTTCAATTGAAAAATTATTTTCTAGAAAGAGTTTATTCTTTTTGAAAAATTCAAAAGTTTGGATTGTTCTCTTGGCTTTACTTATGTAAATATGATCTAGGTTAAAATCTAATTTATTCAGGATACTAGACATTAGTTTAATGTCATTTTTACCTCTTTTAGAAATTGGCCGCTCTAAATCAGGTAAATCAAAACTCCAATCAGATTTTGCATGTCTAATTAGAATTAACTTTTTCATGGACTAAGTCTCTTAAATAACCATGAATTATTATTTTTAAAATAAAGAATTCTATCGTGGAGTCTATTTTTTCTTCCTTGCCAAAATTCAATATTAATCGGATTAATTATATATCCACCCCAATTTTGAGGTCTTAATATTTCAGTGTTATCTGACTTAAAAGAGTCAAATTTATTTTCTATGTAATCACGGTTTGGAATTTCAGAACTCTGATCAGAAATTATAGCTCCAATCTGACTGTCAATTGGTCTGGAATAGAAGTATTTATCCGATTCTTTATTGGTTATCTTACTACAAATTCCTTCTATTATAACTTGTCTTTCAAACGAAGGCCAAAAAAAGGAAATAGAGACATTTGGATTATTATTAATATCAATTCCTTTTTTACTTTTATAATTGGTGTAAAAAACAAAACCCTTCTCAGAAAATTTCTTGAGTAATACGACTCTATTTCTTGGTTTATTTTCATTACCTACAGTACTTAAAGTCATAGCATTAGGTTCAATAACAGAATTTGACTTACATAATTCTTCAAACCAAATTTGAAATAACTTAATTGGTTCCTTAGGTAATTGATGTTCAATCAAACTTAATTTATCATAACTAATTCTAAAATCAGATAGATCCTTCATATTGTAAAAATATAACTAAAAATTATATTTCTGACCTTGTTCAGCTATATGGGAGTTTTGAAAAATTTCTGATGCTTCAATCTTAAAGTTTTCTAAATTCTTATAACGAGTAGAAAAATGTCCCATAAGAAGCATTTTAACGTTGCCTTCCTTTGCAATTTTAGCAGCATCAACTGAGGTTGAATGTTTTGTTTTACTGGCAAGTAGTTTATGTTGTTTCAAAAAAGTTGCTTCGTGATAAAGCAAATCAATATTTTTAATTTTCTCTACAATATTAGGATTATATGCTGTGTCTGAACAATAGGCATATTTAAAGACTTTATTATTTAGAGTAATTGTAAATTTAAATGCATTACAAGAGATTCGATGGTCTAATTTAAAAGTTTCAACTTTTAAATGATTTTCTGAGTAAATTTCATCTTCATCTTTGTCAATTTCTTTTATTTTTAAGTCAAAGCTAGTCCAAGATTTACCATGCTTAAACATGGTAGTCAGAATTTCTTTAATTCCTATGGGACCAAATAAATTAAGTGGTTTTGTTCTACCTTTTCTATTCATTGTCGTAATTAGTCCAGGTAAACCAAAATAATGATCACCATGTAAATGTGAAATAAAGATATTATTAATAGAACTTAGTTTAATTTGATGTTTATTAAGTAAAGCTTGAGTAGCTTCACCACAATCTATTAAATAAGTTTGATTTTTATGAAAAAGCACCTGACTTGATTGATACTTATTCAACGTCATACTTGCTGAATAACATCCTAAAATCTGAATATAACCCATTTAGATATTTAAAGATCTTTCAATTTCTTCAATTTCAATAATATCCAATGCTTCCTGCAATGTTGGAGTTATATTATTGAAATTATCTAAAGTTAAGTTTTTGGAAATTAAAACTATAGATTTTTTATGTGTAGAATTATTATTTTGTATTTCTTTTAAAAAAATATAATCATGATCATAATCAGTTTCAAATTGAACAATACAGTTATTATCATAATTTAAATCAAAAAAATCTTTAAGATCTTGTAGTTTAGTATTCTTATGAATTAAAAAAAAAACGTGAGATTTATTCATAATCTAGAGGCTAATAGATACATAACTGCCATTCTTATTGCTACTCCATTTTCAACCTGATCTAAAATAACTGTTTTACCTGAATCTATAACATCACTTGATAGCTCAACACCCCTGTTAATTGGGCCAGGATGAGTAATAATTATTTCTTTATTTAATTTTAAGAGTTTTTTCTTATTTAATCCAAACTCTTTAGCATATTCTCTTGTAGATGGAAAATAACTTTGATTCATTCTTTCATTTTGAATCCTTAACATACTTGCAACATCACACCAATTTAATGCCAACTCAAAATTTGGCTCATAATCAACACCGAGCTTGTTAATGTATTTTGGAATTAAACTTTTTGGGCCACAAACTTTTACTTCAGCACCTAATTTTTTGAATGCAAAAATATTTGATAAAGCTACTCTTGAATGTAGAACATCACCAACAATTACAATTTTTTTACCATTCAAATCACCAAGAGTTTCAACTAGTGTAAATGAATCTAATAAAGCCTGAGTAGGATGCTCATGACATCCGTCACCAGCATTAACAATACAAGAATCTATATTATTTGCTAGAAAAACACTAGCTCCAGGACTAGGATGTCTCATAACAACCATATCAACTTTCATTGATAAAATATTATTTACTGTATCTGCTAAAGTCTCACCTTTACTTATTGAAGAAGATGATGATGAAAAATTTACTACATCAGCACTCAATCTTTTTTGTGCTAATTCAAAAGATATTTTTGTTCTTGTACTATTTTCAAAAAATAAATTAGCTATTGTTATGTCTCTTAAACTTGGTACCTTTTTTATTTTTCTATTTATAACCTCCTTAAAATTTCTTGCCGTTTCAAAAATCAAGTAAATATCATCTTCATTTAGATATTTTATACCAAGCAGGTTTGAAACAGATAACTTATTTGCCATTCTTTATATATAAATAAACAGAATCTTCTCCATCAATTTCCTTCCATTTAACAGTAACTCTTTGGTTATTAATAGCATCTACTTGACAACCACAGTAATCAGGTTGAATAGGTAAATGTCTAGAAAATCTTCTATCAATTAAACTTAATAATTCAACTCTGGCTGGTCTTCCAAATGATTGAAGGGCAGATAATGCAGCTGTTACACTTCTTCCAGTATAAAGCACATCATCAATTAAAACAACTGTCTTATTTTCAATACTAAAATCAATAGAAGTTTTATTAGCGTTTAAAACTTTATTTTCTCTACCAAAGTCATCTCTAAAAAAAGTGATATCTAAAAAACCTAATTTAATATCCTTAATCTCATGACTTGATTCTAACAAATATTTGATTTTTTTTGAAAGAATTTTTCCTCTAGGTTGAATACCAATTAAAACAGTATCTGAAAAGTCATTGTGATTTTCAAATAATTGACTAGCTAACCGATTTAAAATTAAGGAAAGTTTTGAGGCGTCTAAGATTTTTTTGTTTAAGTCTACGCTCATCAAAGCGCAAATCTAACAAAAAATTACAAATCAAAAAAAATTATACTTTGATTCTTTCAGACAACTTCTTATAAGTTCCGTTATTAAGTTTGTCTCTAATAGCAGTAAAAGCAGCTAAGGTTTCATTAATATCTTCAGAATTATGAGTTGAAGTAGGTATAAGCCTAAGTAGAATTAATCCTTTTGGGATAACAGGGTAAACAACAATAGAACAAAAAATGTTATACTTCTCTCTTAAGTCTTTAACTAATACCATTGCTTCAGGGACATCTCCCTTTAAAAAAACAGGTGTGACACAACTTTGAGTACTTCCAATATCAAAACCTCTTTCAACTAAGCCATTTTGAAGCATTTTTACATTTTTCCACAGATTTTCTCTTAGTTGTGGAGTGTTTTTTAGTAATTCTAATCTTTTAAGCGCTCCAGCAACTAATTGCATTTGTAAAGATTTTGCAAACATTTGAGATCTCATATTATATTTAAGATACTTTATAACTTCGCTTGAACCGGCAACAAAAGCTCCTGTAGAAGCCATTGATTTGGCAAATGTTGCAAAATACACATCAATTTCATCCTGGACACCTTGTTCTTCACCAGCTCCAGCACCAGTTTTTCCAAGAGTTCCAAAACCATGTGCATCATCAACTAAAAGCCTAAAGTCATATTTTTCTTTAAGTTTTACAATTTCTTTGATTTTTCCTTGTTCACCTCTCATTCCAAAAACTCCTTCAGAAATTACTAGTATTCCTCCACCAGTTTTTTCAACAATATTTTGAGCTCTAACTAAGTTCTTTTCAAGA
>JAYNRW010000064.1:0-7764 GCA_038114965.1 Flavobacteriaceae bacterium
CTCTAAGCTTGATTTATTAGAAATTAAATTTTCAGAGCTTGATGATTTAACTATCAAAAGATTTCTAAAATGATTAGCTAAGCCAATCATAAATTCTTTTTCATCAAATCCTTTATCACTTAATTCGTTAAATATTGTAATTACTTTAACTAAAAATCCGTTAATTGTATTGTCTACAATTTCAATATATGTTTCATCATCTAATACATTTAAAATTGCAGATGTTTCCTTAAGTGAAATTTTTTTATTTGTAAAACTTATAACTCTGTCTAAAATTGTAAGTGAATCTCTTAATGATCCATCTGACTTTTTTGCTATTATATTTAGAGCTTCATCTTCAAAAGTAACTTCTTCTTTATTACATATTAGTTTAAGATTTTCAAAAATTTCATTTTCACTTATTCTATTGAAATCATATATCTGACATCTAGACAGAATGGTAGGTAAAATTTTATTTTTCTCAGTTGTAGCTAAGATAAAAACTATATATGGGGGTGGTTCTTCTAAGGTTTTAAGAAAAGCATTTTCAGCATTTTTAGATAGCATATGAACCTCATCAATTATATAAACCTTATATTTTCCAGATTGAGGTGGAATTCTAACTTTATCAATTAGATCTCTTATATCTTCAACTTTATTATTGGAAGCAGCATCCAACTCAAAAATGTTAAATGATAAGTCATCAGTGGAATTAAAATCATTAATCTCTCTTGCAAAAATTCTAGCACATGATGTTTTTCCTACACCTCTAGGGCCACAAAAAAGAATAGCTGATGGTATTTTTTTATCTAAAATTGAATTTTTAAGTGTTTTTGTTACATGTTCTTGACCTACTACATTTTCAAAATTTGATGGTCTGTATTTTAAAGAAGAAACAACAAAATCACTCATTATTACAAATATATACTAGCCATTGATTTTTTTACGAAAAAAATTAAAATATATTACATTTGCCATGGCAGACTTCCTTATCGCTTTTTAAAGAGGAAAGTCCGGACACCTGAGAGTATCACAGTGGGTAACTCCCACCGCTAGTAATAGTAGGAATAGTGCAACAGAAAGAATGTACAGTTTGGCTGTAGTGAAATCATGTAAACTCTGTGAGGTGAAACGCCAAGTAAATCAGCAATTGAGGACTACTCGTCCAATGTTGAAGGGTAGGCGGTTAGAACATATAAGCAATTTTATGTCAAGATAAATGATAAGGCTAGACAGAATCCGGCTTACAGGTCTGCCATTTTTATTAAATTTAGCTATCAATATCAACTTCATAAATATTAAAAACGAAGAGTTTTGGAATACTGTAACACATTTTGCAGGTGTTCTATTGACAATTATTGGAATCCCTTTTTTATTTTACTTTAGCAATGAAATTACTATACATAGTAAATTATCATTAATATTATTTTCAATAGGCTTATTACTAGTTTATATTTCTTCAACCCTATATCACTACGCTCAAAACAAACAAATTAAAAATAAACTTCGTGTTTTTGATCACATTAGTATTTTTTATTTGATATTGGGATCATATGCGCCTGTATGCTTAATAACCCTACTCGAATCTTCAGGCCTTATAATTTTTATTTGTGTTTTAATTTTAGCATTGACAGGTACTTTAATTAAAATATTTTTTTTTGAAAAGTCACAGTTCATATCTCTTGTTTTATATGTATTAATGGGTTGGTTAATTATTTTAGATTTAAATAATTTGTTTCAATTAATAAGTACTGAAGCTAGATTATTATTAATAGCTAGTGGATTTTCTTATACCCTAGGTGTGGTTTTTTATTATTTTGATAGAATTAAATATTTTCACTCAATATGGCACATTTTTGTTCTTTTGGGCTCTACATTTCACTATCTTCTAGTTTTACTTTATGTAATCTAAACTATTCGGTCCACAATTAAATAATAAGTCCAGAATACTAAGATCATTAATAAAACCATTTTTTTCTTCAAAGGTCTGAATATACTTAGTATTTTTCTCTGTAGATCTTTTCACATTAGTTAAAAAATTCAAATCATTAATAGTTTTGAACTTAATAATGTCTGTTATTTCATCACATTTAAGTTTTAAACAATTTAAAACTAAATGGATAGAGCTCAAATTAAGTTTATATAGCTGATTATTATCTTGCTTAAAAAAATCTATTAATTTATTTTCATAAAATTCGTAGTAGGGTGATGATTGATAAGCAATTTTAATTGATTTAAAATGATTTTTTTTCCAATCTTGGTTGTTTTCAATTAAAACATCATTGAATTTTCTTCTTATATTTTTACCAGAGTGTTTTACTGGAACACTTAACATTAAAATTCCATTAGCTGCATGAATATAAGTTCTATTTCTTAGTGTTTGTTTTTGATAAAAGGATTCTATATCCCAATAACATTTATTATTGATAATATATTTCCAATGAGAAATAGGAGGGAAGTATGATGGAATTATTGAAACCAATTAACTAACTTTTCTTACTTAGAAAAAATTTATTTACACCCCAAACTAAAATTACGAAAACAATAAAGTGAATAAAATAGGATTTAGGCTTTCCATCTCCATGTATTGTAGTAAATACTCTATCCCATCTAATTTTCCAATTTTTAAATCCATCATTAATACCTTCAATACTCATCCAAATAAATATTGGTTTACCTAAAATATGATCTTCAGGGACAAAACCCCATACACGACTATCTTCAGAATTATACCTGTTATCTCCCATCATCCAATAGTAGTCCATTTTAAAACTGTAGCTATTAACAATTTTATCATTAATTAAAATGTTTCCATTTTTTACATCGAGCGAATTTTTTTCATAATCTCTTATAATCTTCTTATACAGAGGTAAGTTTTTAAGGGTTAAATTAATCGATGTATTTTTTTGAGGTATTGTAACAGGACCAAAATTATCTTCATTCCAGTCATAAGTTATATCATTTGGAAAAAATGAAGTGTTGTAGGATTTATTAGTTCTGAATACCCTAACAATACTATCTACAATATCACTCTCTCTTATTTTTTTATAATCTTTTTCTGTTAAACTGAGATTTTTGACTTTTTCTGTAATTTCTTTAACAGAAAGTCTATTTTCAATTATAATATTTTTTGGAATTCCTTTTGAACCAGTAATTACAGTGAAATTATCAATATCACTATTAGTTACCGACAAAATACTAGTTCTCAAAGATTCAAATGATTTCTGATTTATATTAGAAATAATAAATTTCCGTTGAAAATCAGCAACATCTAATTTTACAAGTTTTTGACTAGAAATACCATTGCTAGAATAAGCTATGTACTTGTAAATTGGTTTGGCTCTATTTGGAAAAACACTTAGTTTTCCATTTATATATATTAATCCATCAATAATTTCTAATTTGTCTCCTGGAATAGCTACACATCTTTTTACATAATTTGATTTTTTATCTAAAGGTTTTTTAACGCCTTTCTCTCTAACAAAAAATTGTCTAACTGTATCTGCAGGCCAATTAAAAGTTACAATTTCATTTCTTTTTATAGATTGAATTTTTGGCAATCTCAGATAAGGTAGTTGAGGTTTGTTAAGATATGACCTTACACCTGTCCCCACAATTGTGTCGTGAACCATTGGAAAAGCTACTACTGTTTTTGGGACTCTAGCACCATAATGATACTTACTTACAAAAAGAAAATCCCCAACTAAAAGAGTTTTTTCTAATGATCCTGTTGGAATAATGAATGGCTGAATAAAATATGTATGAACAACTGTAGCAAGTGTTATTGCAAATATTATTGAACTTAACCATTCTCCAAACCCTGAAGCAGGGTTTAGATCTCTATCTTCTATGTATCTAATTTTATTTGAATAATTAATAGTGTATGTATAGAGACCTAATGTTAAAAGAACTAATAATGTATCTGAAAATGATTTTTTACCAAAGCTTCTAATCGTTTCAACCCATATAACTGGAAAAATTAAAAGATTAACTACTGGTAAAAACAAGAGAATTATCCACCACCATGGTCTTTTAATAATTTTTAATAATATTAAACCGTTATATATTGGAATAAAACTTAGTAAGGGGTTATAACCAGTTTTTTTATATAATTTCCAGGTTCCTAGTCCGTGTATAATTTGTATTGCAATAAAAAAATAAAACCATTCGATCCAACCCATTATTAAAGTTTAAAATCATTTAAAAAATCATTCATTGTAAATATTCCTTTTTTATTATAAATCCATTCAGCACAAAGAACAGCTCCTAGAGCAAAACCTTTTCTTGATTTTGCGTTATGCGAAATTGAAATTGAGTCAACTTCAGATTCATATACAACCTCATGAAAACCTTTCTCTTCACCAATTCTGTCACAATTTATTTTAAGCTTATTTTTTTCATCATTTAGAGTCCACTCAGTTAAAGAAGAGTTTGACAAAATATCTTCTGCAATTTTTAATGCAGTTCCACTTGGTTTATCAACTTTTCTTTTATGATGTTTTTCATAAATCGAAACATTAAAATCTTTTGAACTGGAAAGTTGTTTTGACAAAAATTGATTTAATCTAAAGAAGATATTCACACCGATACTGAAGTTAGGCGAAAACAAAAATGTTCCATTCATGGAATTACAGTATTCAACTACTGAGTCGTATTCTTCGAGCCAGCCTGTAGTCCCACAAATAACAGGGATATTATTATCTATGCAAAGTTTAATATTATCAACTGCACTTTTTGGAGTTGTAAATAAAATTGCCACATCACAATCCTCTATGTTTTTATCTTTTGTATTCTGGTCAATTATTTTACCAATTTTATGATTACGAGATATTGAAATTTTTTCAATTTCTTTACCCATTTGACCATATCCGATTATTGCTATATTCATTAAAAATTTATTTTCATTTTCATACCAACAGAAGGACCAAACATATTATCTGTATTTTCAAAAAAAGGTTTAAATGATAAATTTTCATCTACATTATAATCAAGTAAATGAGCATCAATATTAGCATCTAAAATATTTAAAAAATAAAAACCAACAAGAAACACCATAGATAAATCCTTATATCTCCTATGATAATCTTGTCCATCTAATAATCTCTCATCATTTATTATAATTCCTTGAAATTCATCATCTGAGAAACCTGCTTTCCTTCTTTTGTACGCATTTCTATAGGACCAAAATTTTTTTCTATTAAAGTCGTAAGAATATCCAGAAATACCAAGTGCTGTATAAACCAATGGAACTTTCCATAATTTATCATTATAAATTTGACCAAGTCCAGGGATAACTGCAGAATAAAATGCTGCTTTTGAGGGCCTTAAAATATTAATATTTGAGCTTCTTTCAGACTCTTGCGAATACGAATAATTAGATATTAGAATTATTAAAAAAAAAATGTTAAAAATTCTAGCCATTAAATTTTCTTAAAATTTTAATTAATTCTTTACGAGATTTAAAGCTAAAACTTAAATGTCCTTTTCCTTTAGAAATCTTAAAATCTAAACTTAATCCAGTTTTATTTTCAATTTTTAAAACTTCAGAATGAATTAGTTCATCGATTGATTGAACTTTATTTTTTGATTTGTCTGAATTTAAATTTTTAACAATTTGCTCTGTTTGTCGAACAGATAAATTATTTCTTAGGATTTTCTCATATATAAGCAATTGCTTATCATGGCTTTCAACATTAATAAGTGTTCTCCCATGTCCCATGCTAATAAACTTATCTCTGATACCACTTTGAATTATGGGATCTAGTTTTAATAACCTTATATAGTTAGTGATTGTGGATCTGTCCTTTCCAACCCTTTTGCTCATTTCATCGTGAGATATATTAAGTTCCTCTGTTAATCTTTGGTATGAGATAGCAATCTCAATTGGATCTAAATCTCTTCTTTGAATGTTCTCCACAAGAGCCATTTCTAGTGAAGTTTGATCATTAGCTGTTCTTACATAAGCTGGTATTGATTTTAGATTTAATAATTTAAATGCTCTTAATCTTCTTTCACCAGATATTAAAACAAACTCTTCTTTGGATTGTTGAACTGTTATTGGTTGTATTAACCCTAATTCACTTATTGATGAAGCTAGTTGATCAAGGGATTTTTGATCAAAATTAGTTCTCGGTTGATTAGGGTTTAGACTTATTTTACTTATCTCAATCTCATTTAAGGAACTAGAATTACTTATGTTTTCAAACCTTTTGTTATCATCATCATTTAAAATAGCTGATAACCCTCTTCCCAAAACTCTTTTATTATATGCTTTTGCCAAACTAATTTAAATTTATGATTTCTTGAGCAAATTTAATATAACTTTTCGACCCTTTACTTGTTGCATTGTATACAATTATACTTTCACCATGACTTGGTGCTTCACCAAGGCTAACATTTCTTGGTATTATTGAATTGAATACCATGCTGCCAAAATGCTTTTTTACATCTTCTTTTACTTGTTTTGACAGTCTTAATCTAGTGTCAAACATAGTTAATAAAATTCCCTCAATTTCTAGATTTTGATTATGAACACTCTGAACCCCTTTAATTGTATTTAAAAGTTTACCAAGACCTTCCAGAGCATAATATTCACACTGAATGGGTATAATTACTGAATTAGATGCTGTCAGTGCATTAAGTGTAATTAAACCTAGTGATGGGGGACAATCTATAATTATAAATTCATAATTATTTGAAATATCTTTTAAAGCTTCCTTAAATATATATTCTCTTTTTGGAATATCTACCAATTCAATCTCAATTGCAACAAGGTCAATATTTGCTGGTATTAAATCCAAATTAGGACTACTAGTTTTAATTATAGCATCTTTAGTTTCACATTTATTTAAAAGAACATCATAGGTTGATAAGTTAAAATCTTCAGAATTAATACCAATACCTGAAGATGCATTTCCTTGTGGATCTGCATCAACTAGCAGAACCTTCTTTTCTAGTACACCTAATGAAGCAGCTAGACTTACTGATGTAGTAGTTTTACCTACACCTCCCTTTTGATTAGAAATTGAAATTATTTTACCCATTATTCCTCAATATATTCAATTATGTAAATTTCTTCATTATCTTTTTTCATAAATAGTTTTTCTCTGGCATATCTTTCTAAACTATCTGGATTTTGAAGAGATGAAATTATTTTTTTATCAATCGCTATTTGCTCTTCTAGCTCTACTTTTCTTTGTTTTAATTCATTGATTTCGTTCTTAAGTTTCAAATTGACAAGTACAGAGTTGGAATCCAAAAAGAATATCCAAATCAGGAAAGTGATAAAAATAATAAAGTATAGGTTGCTAAATATTTTGTAATATTTAGAATTCTTTATTTTTTCTAATAATTTCATTGAATATATATTCTATTTTTTTTATAATTTTTTGATAATTAACTTCATTATTAATTATTATGTCAGCATGTTTTTTTGAAGGTTGAATAAATTTATCATGCATAGGTTTAATCATCTGGTTAAACCTTTCTTTTATCTCATTTTCAGTTCTATTTCTTTCAAAAACATCTCTCTTTATTCTTCTTTTCAACCTGGTGCTTTCATCAACATTTAAAAATATGGTTAAATCAAAAAAATCTCTAATTTTTTTTTTCAATAATATGAACAATCCGTCAATGATTAAGACATCGTTTTTACCCATACGTTTAGTTTTATTTTTTCTTAAGTGAGTTTTATATGAGTAGGTTGGTGTATTAACACATTCACCTATCATTAATAGCCTAAGATGTTGATAAAATAATACGAAAACTAAACTGATTCTATCTTCA
>JAYNRW010000065.1:0-7600 GCA_038114965.1 Flavobacteriaceae bacterium
AAAATATGTTGCTAAACCTTGTCTATGTGATTGTGGGGTGTAATTTAATTCTAGTGGAATACTTTGAAGAGAGTCTTTATCTTTTTCACTTATGTAATTGTTTTTTGCCATTTGCATAAGAACAAGATCTCGTCTTTTTTTTGTAATCTCAGGTCTTCTAATCGGATCGTATAATGACGAGTTTTGTAACATTCCAACCAACATAGCAGACTCTTCGATTTTAAGATCAATAGGTTCTTTTGAAAAATAAATATTTGATGCTGATTTAATTCCATCTCCATAATATCCAAAATCATAAATGTTTAAGTACATTGTAATGATCTCTTCTTTTGTATACTGTTTTTCCAATTCAACTGCTATAACCCATTCTTTGATTTTTTGTCCAATTGCTTGAAGAATATTTCTTGACCTAACACCAACAAAAAGCTGTCGAGCAAGCTGCTGAGAAATAGTACTTGCCCCTCCTCTTGTATTTAAAAAAACAATTGCTCTAACAGTTGCTTTTAAATCAATTCCAGGATGGCTGTAAAACCTTTCATCCTCCGTTGCAATTAAAGCGTTTACAGTTTCAATATTGATCTCATCATAATCAACAGGTGTCCTGTTGTCATTAAAATAATATTTTCCTAAAATCTGATTGTCGGAAGATATTATTTCAGAAGCAAAATTTGTTTTGGGGTTTTCTAATTGCCTAAAATCAGGCATTTCTCCAAATTTACCTATTGATGCAAGGTAAAATACACCATACATGGTTACTATACCCAAAGAAAAAATGAACCAGAAAATAAATATTTGAAATTTATAATTCTTCATTTTGGTAATTATCTACTAACAAACCTACACTTAATATTCCATCTAAATTTTTTACAGCATTAATGCTATCTAAGAATCTATTAGCGTGGTTAAATTTTACAGTTACTTTACTTTTTTTAAAACTTATATTTTTTGCAATTATGAAACTATGATTATTTAGCGATAAACTATTGCCACTAAATAAAGTTCTTTTTTCTTGCTTTAAATCCAATTCAATTGTATCCACTATTTGATTATCCTCACTCACAATTTGTGATTTAATGAAAATATTTGAAAATGGATATGATTTATCAGTTCTCAACATTATGGAAATATTTACAGCTTCGGCTGGTGAATCAAAACTAAATTCAACAGGATTATCATATTCCCAACCATTAGTCATGTTTTTGTAATCAAGAAAAATACTATCATCACTCCCACAGCTTATAAGTAAAGTAAAAATTAAAAATTTATACAAAAGCTTTTTCATCTTTATTTTCTCTTATTATTGAGTATTCTTCTAAGTTGGAAATATTTTTTCCTGAATTATTAATCTCAATTATTTTATTTACATCTTCAACTTTTATTTCAAACCAATCAATACTTTCATTTTTATATGAAAACCACATTGATTTTTTAAATATATCTAGCTTTTGACAAACTGCTAAACCTTTGTCTGTTTTCAATTTTGTTTTTGGTTTCGGAAAATCTGCCAGAGCCTCTTGATACTGGTCTAATTCATAGTTAAGACAACATTTTAGTTTTCCGCATTGACCGGCAATTTTTTGAGGATTGAGTGAGAGTTGTTGGTATCTAGCAGCAGATGTTGTTACAACTCTAAAGTCAGTTAACCATGTTGAACAACAAAGCTCTCTTCCACATGAACCAATTCCGCCAAGCCTTCCAGCCTCTTCTCTTAAACCAATCTGTTTCATTTCAATTTTAATACTGAATTCACGAGCTAAATCAACAATAAGTTTTCTGAAATCTACTCGATCCATTGCTGTGTAGTAAAAAATTGCTTTTTTTCCATCAGCTTGAAATTCAACATCCGATATTTTCATAGAAAGACCTAATTTCAAAGCAATAACTCTAGATTTAATTTTAACCTCTTCTTCCTTGTTTCTATTTTCAATCCATGTGTCAATATCATCTTGGGTTGCTTTTCTTAAAATGTTAAAGAATTCTTCTTCATTTGGATTAACCTTCTTTTTTTTCATTTGAACAGAAATCAAACCTCCTTTTAAAGTAATATGACCTAAGTCATAACCTAGCTTGGATTCAACAACTACGGCGTCACCAATATTTAAATCGAGATCAGAATCATTAGTATAAAACTCCTTTCTTCCATTTTTAAAACGAACTTCATAATAATTAGGAGAGTCTGTCGAAATTGGATTTAGGTTTGATAGCCAATTAAAAACATTTAATTTATTACAGCCATCAGTACCACATACACCATTGTTTTTACACCCCTTTGGGCTTCCAGATTTAGAATTACAAGTTGTACAACTCATATAATAAAGCTATTAAATTTTGTTAATGATGCTTTTATCAAATCGCCCTTTTTTAAATATTTTATTACTATTCTTTTTCCCTTTTCTTAGCTCTTTTTGTTTTTCATATGGTAAAGAGTAAATATTTGAACAATCATCGCTACAACAACCATTATATTTTTTTTGACATTCATCACATTGGATGAAAAGAAGATGACAAGCTTCATTATTACAGTTTACATGTTCATCACATTTTTTTCCACATTGATGACAATTTGAAATGATATCTCCGGAAATCCTTTCTCCTCTTCTATTATCAAAAACAAAATTTTTACCAATGAACTTATTTTCAATATTTTTTTCTTTTACTTGTCTAGCATATTCAATAATTCCACCATCAAGTTGATAAACATTTTTATATCCTTTATTCATCAAGTATGCGCTAGCTTTTTCACATCTGATTCCACCAGTACAATACATTAAAATATTTTTATCCTTTTTATACCTATCGTATTTTTTATTTATAATTGGTAAGGACTCCCTAAAAGTATCAACATCAGGCAATTTAGCTCCTTTAAAATGCCCAATTTCACTTTCGTAATGATTACGCATGTCAATTGTAATAGTATCATTGTCATCCAAAAGCTCATTAAATTTTTCAGCATTAACATGCACACCATTTTTATCTAAATTGTATTCATTTGAATGTAATCCATCAGCAACAATTTTATCTCTAACCTTAACTTTTAATTTTAAAAAGGCTTCATTGTCATGCTCAATTGCAATATTTAATCTAACGCCATTTAAAAAGGAAACATTATCGATTGAATTTTTAAACTCAATCATTTTATTTGATGGAACTGAAAGTTGAGCATTAATCCCTTCACCAGCAATATAAATTCTTCCAAGTACATCGAGCTTATCCCATTCAATAAAAAGATAATTTCTAAAAATTGTTGTGTTTTTGATTTGATGGTATTTGTAGAAAGAGAGTGTAAGCCTTCTTTCTCCAGCCTTATTAATAAGGTCAAGTCTCTCTTTTTTACTAAGCTTATTGTATAGTTGCATTTCTATACTATTTAACCAAATAATTTAATGCAAATGTAAGTTATTTATATTAGGACTTTTTCTAAATAAAATTGTATTTTTATTAATATCAATTTTTAAAAATTCCTTTTATGAGCTCAGATAAAGATTCCAAATTAAAAGCACTACAACTGACCCTTGACAGACTTGATAAAACCTATGGTAAAGGGACGGTGATGAAGATGGGGGATTCTGTTCATGAAGATGTAGAATTTATTCCAACAGGTTCTATCGGATTGGATTATTCTTTAGGGATTGGAGGCTATCCTAGAGGAAGAGTTATTGAAATTTATGGACCTGAATCATCAGGAAAGACAACTCTTACTCTTCATGCGATTGCTGAATGCCAAAAAGCTGGGGGAATAGCAGCATTTATTGACGCAGAACATGCTTTTGATAGATTTTATGCTCAAAATCTCGGAGTCAATATTGATGATTTAATTATTTCACAACCTGACCATGGAGAACAAGCTTTAGAAATTGCTGATAATCTTATAAGATCAGGGGCTATCGATATCATTGTAATTGATTCAGTTGCAGCATTAACTCCTAAAAGTGAAATTGAAGGAGAAATGGGGGACTCAAAAATGGGATTACACGCTAGACTTATGTCTCAGGCTTTAAGAAAACTAACCTCTACTATTAGTAAAACTAATTGTACGGTTTTCTTTATAAATCAGTTGAGAGAAAAGATTGGTGTAATGTTTGGAAATCCAGAAACTACAACTGGTGGTAATGCTTTAAAATTTTATGCATCTGTTAGACTAGATATTAGAAGATCAACTCAGTTGAAAGATTCATCTGGAAATGCATTAGGAAATAAAACTAGAGTAAAGGTTGTGAAAAATAAAGTTGCTCCTCCATTTAGAGTATGTGAATTTGATATTATGTATGGTGAAGGAATTTCAAAAACTGGAGAAATTCTTGATATTGGAACTAATGCAGGAATCATAGATAAAAGTGGTTCATGGTTTAGCTATGGTGACACTAAACTTGGTCAAGGTAGAGATTCAGTTAAAAATTTATTGAAAGATAATCCTGAATTGTGCGAAGAATTAGAAAAGAAAATTTCTGAAGTTCTTAATTCTGACAAAGGTTAGATTCTAAATCTTCTAATAAAATATCGTATACTTTTTTCTTTAACACTTGCTTATCTTCTTGAGTAAGTCCTTTTGTCTCAATAAAATTGTGAACATTAGCTCTAAGCTTTCCAGGTGAACCAACAAAATGGTTATATGCAAAAAAGTATGGAAACTTTTTTTCACAATCTAAAAATGTCATAGGAACTATAGGAATTTGAAATTGAATTGCTAAACTAAAAGCTCCATTTTTAAATTCATCTAAAACTACAGTAGGGTCTGGAACACCTCCTTCTGGGAAAATACATACAGATAAACCTGTGTTTAATCTTTTTATTGCTTTAGTATAAACATCCTTTCGGCTTTCTGCACTGGACCTGTCAACTAAAATACATACACGTCTATAGAAATAGCCAAAAAGAGGAATCTTTTCAAGTTCTTTTTTTCCAACAAAAACAATAGGATCTTTACTTACAGAAAGCATCAGCATAATATCAATCATACTTTTATGATTGGCAACCAACATATAACTTTTACCTTTCTGAATAGGTTCTTTAAACTTAATTTCTGGATAAAAACCCATTCCATACATAATTATATTTGACCATATATTTCTTGCAACCCAATAGAAATAGGGATAGTAGCTTTCTTTCAGTGAAAAAATAAATAATAAAGGAAGGCTAACAACAATACCAATAAAAGCAAGTATATAAAACCATACGTTCCAAATTGCTATGAAAAAAATTTTGATTGGTTTAAACACGCTTCAAAAGTAAGTATTTGTAATTAATCTTTTTAAAACTATTACTTTTGTTAATAATGTCAAGAATTTTAACCGGCATACAAAGTACAGGAACTCCACATTTAGGAAATATTTTGGGAGCAATAATCCCAGCTATTGAAAAATCAATAAATAATGAGTCGTATTTGTTTATTGCAGACTTACATTCTCTAACTCAAATCAAAGATTCAAATGAGTTGAGAGAAAATACATACTCTACAGCAGCGGCTTGGCTTGCATTCGGCCTCAATACTGAAAAAACAGTTTTTTATAAACAGTCAGATGTTGCTATAACTACAGAACTTGCGTGGATTTTATCAACTTATTTTCCCTATCAAAGGTTGACACTTGCTCATTCTTTTAAGGACAAGTCAGACAATCTTAAAGACGTTAATGTAGGACTGTTTACTTATCCAATGCTAATGGCTGCTGATATTTTGCTTTATGATTCAAATTTTGTTCCTGTAGGAAAAGATCAATTACAACACCTTGAAATAACAAGGGATGTAGCTATAAAATTTAATAACAAACATGGAGAAACTTTTGTTATTCCTGAAGCAATGATTAACGAAACTACTAAGTATGTTACTGGTACTAATGGTGAAAAAATGAGCAAATCAAAAGGTAATATTATTGATATTTTTCTTCCTGAAAAAGAATTAAAGAAACAAATAATGACTATTCAGACAGATAGCACTCCATTAGAATTACCAAAAGATTACGAGTCTTGTAATGTTTTTAAAATCATCAAATTAATAGCAGAAAATAATCACGTAGACGAAATAAAAAATAAATACAAATCAGGTGGTTATGGTTATGGACATGCAAAGACTGAGCTTTTTGAAATTATTTTAAGTAAGTACAAAAACCAAAGGGATAAATACAATCATTTGATGTCTAACAAAAAAGAAATAGATGCTGTTCTTTTGGATGGTGCATCAAGAGCCAAAGCGACTGCGAATGAAGTATTGCGTAGAGTCAAAACAAAACTTGGTTATTAATTATTTTATTTTAATCAAAAAACGTAAATTTATTTCATGCAATTAAGCCAAGCAATAAAAGAACTTATTTACTCAAATGACTGCGTAACAATTCCTGATTTTGGCAGTTTTATTGCCAACAGATTTCCATCAATATATAATAAAGAGGAATCTAAGTTTTATCCACCATCGAGGAGACTTTCTTTTAATTCTAAAATAAAAAACAATGATGGTCTTTTAGCAAATTTTATTTCTACAGAAAATAATATTTCATACGACGACGCTTTGAAACAAATTCATAGCGAGGTTGTTAATTGGAAAAGAACAATTAGCAAGGAGCCTTTGTTTATTAAGGATATAGGAGAGCTTAGTTACAATATTGATGAAAATTTAGTTTTTAAACCAGATTTAGATTCAAATCATTTTGTAGAATCGTTTGGGTTATCTCCAATATATGTCAATAGAATTGAAAAAGAGGTACAAACTTACAACAGTTCAACTCTAAAAAAATACAATGAAATTAAGAGCAACAAACAAACTAGTGGTGTACCACAGCTTATGCGTTTAGCGGCTGTATTTGTTGCAATTATTGCTGGAACGTTTTTTATGGAAAACAAGTATGATGAAATTTCTTTTAATAATGAAATAGCCTTACAAAATGAAGTAAGAGAAAAATCAATAGCTAAATTGGAAAAAGCAATTTTTGATTTCGGAGTTTTACCTGCAGTTGAAATTAATTTACCTAAGAAAACATTAAACAAGTATCATATTATTGCTGGTGCATTTAGGTTAGAGTCTAACGCTGAGAATCTAATTAAAACTTTGACTAAAAAAGGATATAATCCATCAAAACTTCCACTAAATGATAAAGGATTAACACCTGTATCTTTTGATAATTTTTCTAACCGAAAAGATGCTGTAGTTGCATTAAGAAAATTTCAAAAATCTGACAATAAGGATGCTTGGATTTTTGAGATAGAATAAAACTATGAAAGCTAAATCTCCTGAAGATTCTAAAACAATTCAAACAGATGTTGTTTTACCTGCAGATACTAATAGTTTAGATAATTTATTCGGAGGAGAGCTTTTAGCTAGAATGGATAAAGTTGCTAGTATTGCTGCCATCAAGCACTCTGAAAATGTGGTAGTAACTGCATCTATTAATAATGTTTCTTTTGGCGAGCCTGTCCCAAATGGAAGTATACTTACAATCGAAGCTAAAGTTTCAAGAGCTTTCAATACTTCAATGGAAGTTTTTATTGATGTTTGGAAACAAAATAAAACTCATCCTCAAAAATTTAAAGTAAATGAGGCTATCTACACTTTCGTTGCAGTTAATAAGAGAGGGAAACCAGTAAGAGTACCAGAACTAATTCCTCAAACTGA
>JAYNRW010000066.1:0-7481 GCA_038114965.1 Flavobacteriaceae bacterium
ACACCTAATAAATGTTTTGAAAAATGATCAGCACTTAACCAGAAATTATATTCAGACATATTTCCAAATCCATGTCTTTGAGTAGGTAAAATCATAAAATCAAATCTCTTGTTTGCTTTAATTAATTCATTAGCGACTCTATATGTAGCACCAGGGTGGACATTGTTGTCCATATCACCAGTAACTAAAAAAAGATGTCCTTTAAGGTTTTTAGCTAAAGATTGATTTTTTTCAATATCATAAACATATTTTAATTTACCACTGTCATCAATTTCTTCCTTAACTCCGTGATGTGTTTCACTCCACCAACTATTATACATTGAGTTATCGTGATTACCTGCTTGTGAATATGCAGCTTTAAAAAAATCTGGATAAACTAAAATTGCAGCGGTAGACATAAATCCGCCACCTGAATGCCCATAAATTCCAACTCTATTAATATCAATATAGCTATGCCTGTTTGCTAATTGTTCTGCTACATATTTTTTGTCAGCCAATCCATAATCTCTTAAATCACCATATCCGTAATTGTGATACCATTTTGATCTGTGTGGATGACCACCTCTATTACCTAGTGTTATAACAACAAAACCTAATTGAGCCATTCTATCAAGTCTATCCATTCTTACTGAAAATGATTTGTTTACTGACTCTGTCTGAGGACCAGGATAAACATATTCAAGTAGAGGGTATTTTTTATTTTCATCAAAATCAAAAGGCTTATAAATTACACCATAGATGTCCGTTATACCATCATCAGCTTTAGCTTTAAATGGCTCAGGAAATTGATATCCAGAATCAAATAAAGAACTTAAATCAGCCGTTTCTAAATTCATTACAAGTGAACCATCAGAATTTCTTAATTCAGATTTTGGAACAGTATTTACCCTTGAAAAATTATTGACAAAATATCTATGATTATCATTTGGACTTGTCATTGTATTGAAGTTGCCTTTGTTTAAAATTTTTGGAGTACCTCCAAGTAATGATACTCTGTAGGTATGTTCAAAATATGGATCTATACTCTTATCAACACCATGAGCAGAGAAATACATTGTATTAGTTTTTTCGTCGACATGTTTAATATTATAGCTATGGAAAGGACCTTTAGTAATTCTATTTATCAATTTTCCATTTGAATTGTATCTATAAAAATGTCCCCAGCCATCATTTTCAGACCAATGAATCATTTCAGTCTCATTCTTTAAAAGATATACTGGCTTAGTCTCATAAAAATAAGTATTGGTTTTATCTTGAATTAAAACATCAACCTTTCCAGTATTAATATCTGCTACACATATATCAAGCTTTTTTCTATCTCTACTTATTGTGTTAAAATATATTTTTCCCTTATCAGATAACAATAAAGTTGGATTGAAATCATCCCTGTACTGTGATGGTTTTCTTCGCTTACTAAATATTGAAATATATTGTTGTTTATTACTATCTAATTCAACTTTTTTAATATTCTTTGATTCTGTATCAAAAATTAAAATTTCTCTCTTATAGTATTCTTGCTCTCCTGGCATGTGGTACTTGTAAGTTTCTAAAGTTGGACGCTTTCTGGCTACCGAATTAATAACCCATAAATCTTTAATCATTCTAGAATCAGTTCTTTGCATTACAAAGTTTTTTGAGTCACTAGACCAATAAACACTAACTCTTGATTTAGAGTTAATTTTTCTTTCAATTTCTTCATTATCAGAACCTCTAAAAGAGCTACCGTAAGAATAATCTTTTACACCATCATTTGTCCATTTATTCTCCACGATGGTAGTATCCTTTTCATTTTTAACAGCTTTTAAAAAATTTTCCTTATCCATCCAATAAAGATTATGTTTTTTTGAGTAGACAACAATGCTACTGTCAGGCGATATATTAGCCCATCTTTCCCATTTTTTTATTGGTTTTCTATTATTACTAATTATATTGAGTTTATTTGAACCCAATACGTACTCCAATTGATAAACTTTCTTAGTTCTACTTTTACTTGATTTTTTTGTGTTTTTATTTTCAATTAAAAAGTCGATCATTTTGGATAAAATCTCTCTGCTTATATTAGTTTTTGAGATCAAAGTATTTATATCTTCATATATAATATCATTAACTGTTTTATAACCCTTGCTTTTTAGCAGTTCGATGGAGGAGTTATCTATTTCATCTTTAAAACTATTTAAATCAACATCATCATCTGAGTTTACTAACTCATTAGATGTAACATAGAACTGTATAGCTGTTTCATTTTTTACAAACTTGAAACTAAATTTTGGTAGGTGTTTAGCATCGTAAGGGTCTTTCGTAATTTCAGTTAACCAAGCTGCCATTTTATCATTATCAAAAAGTTTACGTTTAGTTCTTCGATCTGCGTCTACTAGATAATAATTTGATCCATCAGTTGTTTTATACTGGTACCAAAATTTATTTCCATATTTCAACCAATTTGGAGAAACTGATGTTGAATGTACCATTTTAGCCAGGTTTTTTGGTGAGAATTTAGCAGCTAAATCATAGTTAGAGACAACATTGTCCTGACCATAATTAATTAAAATACTTACTAGAAATATCCCTGTGATTATTTTTTTCATAATGAATTATTTTTTTGAAAGTTTTATAAAAACTTTTTGTTGTTCTTTATTTAAACCATCCGCAGTAAAAATTGAAATTCCTTTTGCACCATTTTTCTTAGATATTAAAATTGCTTTTTCTAAATCTTCAGGATTTCTAAGTGCGGGAGCGTATAGTCCAGAGACTATTGGAAAGTCCACATCGGATACACCTTGTTTGGTTGCAAAACCGATCCAATTAATATTTTCTCTATAAAAATTTTGATAAAGCATTGGATAAGCTTTATCCAAGTTCCAATCATTCCAAGCTTGTCTTACCATTTGTCTGGACATTTCAGGAAATGGAAAAACTGCAGCTGTTACTTTTTTATTTTTTGAATGTGCAATACTGATTATTTCATTGACTAAAGATGAAACAGCATTTAATCTGAATTGTCTCCATTCAGTAGAAAGCTCTGGATATTTGATATCAATCGGGTCTTTATCAAAAATTTTTTTAAACTTTTCTCTTGCAATAGGATGATATCCGTAATCATATTCCGGCAACTCTTTATCTTGAATGATATTATACTTAGGTTGGAGATCTGCTCCTAAAATTACATCAGGAAATCTTACATAATCCAAATGTACTGATTCCAGCCCTTCGACCTCCATTAGTTTTTTTGCATTATTAATTATATGATTTCTAGCTTCAGGATGAAAAGGGCTCAGCCATTGGTAGTAGTTTACATATGCTCTATACTCAAGAGAATTTTGTCCTTTTCTATTTACTGCATACCAATCAGGATTTTTATTTGCAATAGTATCTCCAGGTCTATTTAATGTCCACATCCATCCATGAACTTTGATGTTTTTTTTCTTAGCTAATGGAATAATTTTGCTTAAAATATCTGCAGATCCACCTACTAAAATTTCAGAGATTCCTAAAGAATCATAATAGTTGAGTTTCTTTAACCATAGATCCTCTTTAAATTCTTTTCCTGCACCTACCCATGTACTAAAAGTAAAGTTCTCTTGATTATCATGAGAACAAGAAAACAAAAAAAACAACATTAATATATATATTCTGTTCATTTTAATTACGTTTAATTAATCCTGTATGATCTATGGAATAATTCAAAACACCAACTCCATAATTTGCAAAAATTTTAAAACCATTATCATTTTTTATGAATGAGCTATATATATTTTTACCATTGAATTTTTCAGATTTGAATTTAACTTCACTCCCATTTTCTAAATCTAAAAGCTTCTTAAATGATCCAAATCTTATTTCTCTAAAAATTGCATACAAAGTATGTTCAAGTTCTAATTCTGTACCTAATGAAATATCTGAACTTAAGGATCCATCGTCAAAAACTAAATACCCCCAATTTTCAGGAATATGCATATTAATTTTTCCTTGTGGTGACCATACCCAATTATATTCAGGTAAAAACTTTCCATCAACCTTTTTTCTAAAATATTTATCATTTATAAGATCAAATTCCCAATTGACTCTTGAAAAATTTATTCTCCATACAGTACCAGCCTTAACATCATTTTCTATGTAAGGATCTTTTAATAATGAAATTTGATTCAAAGGAATAGCAATTTCTACAGTCCAAAAATTATCAATATCATTTGGGTTATTTATAGTTCCATCGATAGAAATAGCAGATTTTAGGCCTTCAATATTCCAACTACTATCGGCTCTCCCACCTAGTCTATATGGCTTGTTAAGAAATAAATCCCATTCAGTTCCTAGTGCATTTATTTCAAACTCACCATAACTATTAACATGATCATTGGGTGTAATAAAGACCTCAAAATCGTTATTTAAAAACATTGTTGAATCTCTGGTTGTAATATCTCCCCAAATATGTTCTTCATATAATTTTGCAAAAATGTATAGATTATCATCATCCCATAGCATTTTTGTATTAGTTTTTTGACTTGGAATTTTATCGCCTTCAATATCAATAAAATCGACAGTATAATCAGAATTATTCCAATCATTATCCTTTCCATCAATAATAATATTAGACTCTGTTTTATTTACAACATATGTTTTTGGTATTATAATTTTATTACTCAATGGTAAGTCCATGTAAGACACTTTAGAACAAGAGATTAAAGCAAAAAATAATATGTAGTTTAAAATTCTCATAATTATTAATTAAATATATATGGATAGTATATAATTAATAAAATTATCAAAGAAGATATTACTGCAAAAGAAACTGCTCCAGCAGCCATATCCTTGATGTTACCAATTTTTTTATTAAAATCAGGGTGAACAAAATCACATATTTTCTCTACTGAAGTATTTAATGATTCAATAGATAAAACAAATCCCATTAAAAAAATTTGGATTATCCATTCATTTAAAGAAATTTCAAAATATATACCTAGAAATATAAATAGAGTAATAAAAAATAATTGTGCTTTAATAGCTGCTTCAGAAAAAATTAAGATAAACATTCCTTTAATAGCTGTTAAAACCCTGTCCGCTCGAATTTTAATAAAATTAATCACTATAGTTTTTTAATCTTAATATTTCTAAAGGATACAGGATGTCCTTCTGACTGAAGAGATATGTATCCATCTTCAAGTGGCATTCCTAGTTTATCCAAGAAGTTTTCTGGAACTTTATTACCACCTACTCTAATATTCGTATAAGTCAAAACTTTATTTCCCTCAACAATATGATGAATTAAAGAATCAGAATAAACAATAACCTGAACATTTACCCAATCATCATTATGATATGTTTCAGAATTTGAATTTATACAATGTTGTTTTGCTCTTTTTGAATCTATATCAACATCAGTACCTGGTGTACATATATTTGCTGTACTTCTTTTTCCTTCTCCTAATCCACCAAGAAGTTGTGTTTCTGCACTTACTGGAAACTCTTGGTCAATTAGCATTGTATTGGGATGCTGACAATGAAGCATAATTCCACTATTTTTTACCGACCATCCTGGAGCCCCCTTCAAATGTTCACCGCTAAACTTATAATCTAAACTCAGATGGTAATTTTTAAATTTTTCTTTTGTATAAAAAATGTGACCAAACTTATCCTCAAACTCATCATACTCTTCATAAGAGACATTAATTTGACCATCTTCGGCTTTAAAAGTGTTGTTATAATTTTCTCCTAGTTCATGATATCTTATTTTGATATCCCAACCATCAAAAGAGTTGCCATCGAATATAGTTTGCCATTCTTCAGTTTGATTACAAGAACAACATACCAATACTACAAGTATTAAAAAATTTTTCATAATAAAAAGTGTGTAATTAAAGTTAAGAAAAATAGTTCTTAACCTTTCAATCCTGCAAGTTTTAGAACAAACTCAAAAAATCTATCTCCAAACCAATTTCTTATAAACAACATTGATCTTGCACCATATCCAACTAAATACCTTTTTTTTGGTCTTTTAGAAATAATAATTTTTTCAACACATTTAGCAACAACTATAGGATGTGAACCAATTGGATTTTTAATATTTTTTTTAATCCCATTTATCATTGCTTTATTAAGCTTTGAGTAAGGTGAATTTTTTGAATTCTTTTGAAGATTTTCTAACATAACATCGTTAAACTCAGTTACAATCATTCCTGGTTGTAGGAGACAGACTTTTATTCCAAAATTTTTTAACTCATATGCTAAACAATCTGATAATCCTTCAAGTGCGTGTTTTGTGGAGTGGTACCAAGCACCTAATGGTGTATATATTCTTCCTCCAACAGAGGATGTATTAATAATAACACCTTTTTTTCTTTCTCTCATAAATGGTAAGACTTCTTGTGTTATTCTTGCCAAACCAAATAAGTTTACATCAAATTGATTTTTTGCCCTTTCAATTGAAATATCCTCTACTGCACCCCACAAACCAAATCCAGCATTGTTCCACAAGACGTCAATTCTACCTTCTTTTTCAATTACATAATTAACCCCATTAATTATGTCTTCTTCTTTAGTGACATCCAATTTGAAAGCATCTCCTCCCGCATTTATAATTGGAGTCATTTCATCAAGCCGTCTAGCAGTTCCATAAACCTTATAATTCTTATTAGCTAAATAAACTGCTGTAACTAAACCAATACCTGATGAAGCTCCTGTAATTAAAATAACCTTTGACATTGGAATTATTTATATTATAACAAAAGTAACTATATTGATGATTATACTTTGAACTTGATGGATAAACGTGATTTTATAAAAACTTTGACTCTCGGAAGCATTAGTTGGTCTATATCATCTCGCGATATTCCTAATTGGCATAATGAGAATGACTCAGAAAAATTTTGGCAAAAAGTAAGAGATGATTATAATTTAGTTCCAGACTACATCAACCTTGAGAGCGGATATTATAATATAATTCCAAAACCTACACTAAATGCTTTACACAATCATATAGATAAGGTAAATCGATTAGGTTCAATGTATATGAGAAAATTTAAAGAAAAAGAGAAAGCTTCTATCAATAAAAAATTATCTCAAATTGTTGGATGTAGTTCAAAAAATTTAATTCTAACAAGAAATACAACTGAATCATTAAATTCAGTTATAAAAGGATTAAACTGGGTTGAAGGTGATAACATAATTTTTGCAAATCAAGATTATGGTGCAATGCAACAAATGATTCATCAAACTGCAGAAAGATTTAAACTTACAACTACAATTTTAGACGTACCAAATCATCCAAAAGATGATGATGAGATTGTTTCATTATATGAGAAATCTATTTCTAAATCAACAAAACTCATTTTGGTTTCCCATATGGTGAATATCACTGGTCAGATTCTTCCAATAAAGAAGATTTGTAATATGGCCCATAATTATGGAGTTCAAGTTTTAGTTGATGGAGCTCACTGTATAGGACATTTTACATTTTCAATTGATGAATTAAATTGTGATTATTATGG
>JAYNRW010000067.1:0-1528 GCA_038114965.1 Flavobacteriaceae bacterium
TCCTGTTGAAAAACTAGAAGATTATATAAAAAGAGGAATTATAGAAATTGCTCCTCTTGCATACATGCGAGGAAGAACACTTGATAATGCATTTGTCATATTAGATGAGGGGCAAAACACAACTCATAATCAAATGAAAATGTTTTTAACCAGAATGGGTAAAAGTGCTAAATTTATGATTACAGGTGATCCTGGTCAAATTGATTTACCTAGATCAGCTATTTCTGGACTGAAAGAAGCAAATATTATATTACAAAATATTGAAGGTATTGACATAGTTTATCTAGATGACAAGGATGTTATTCGTCACAAGGTTGTTAAGAAAATTATAGAAGCTTATAAAAAAACTGAACACGCAAACTAATGAGTAAAGTATTACTAAACTCCAACTTTAATTTTAAAAATCAAGTATCTAAATATATAGGAAAAGTTAGAGATGTTTATGAAATAAAGGATGATTTATTACTGATGATTGTTTCAGATAGAATTTCTGCATTTGATGTTGTTATGCCAAAAGGAATAACTTATAAAGGTCAAGTTTTAAATCAAATTGCAAACGAAATGTTAAATGAAACTAATGATATAATTGATAATTGGTTGATTGATTCTCCTGATCCCAATGTTTCTATTGGAAAAAAATGTATTCCAATAAAAATTGAAATGGTTGTAAGAGGTTATTTATCAGGACATTCCTATAGGATTTACAATAGTGGTCAACGTAATTTATGTGGTAATATTCTTCCTGAGAACATGAATGAAAATGACAAATTTAAATCACCTATTATAACACCTGCAACTAAAGCTGAAAAGGGATTGCATGATGAAGATATCTCTCCAAAATCAATAATTGAGCAAAATATTATTAACAAAGATGATTATGAATATCTGCATGAAAAAAGTTTAGAGTTATTCAAAAGAGGAACTGAATTCGCCTCTAATAATGGTTTAATTTTAGTTGATACTAAATACGAATTTGGTTATGATTCAAATGGTGTAATTACTTTAATTGATGAAATTCATACTCCAGACTCTTCCAGATATTTTTATAAAGATTCATATGAAGATTTGCAAATTAAAGGAGAAAAACAAAAGCAATTATCAAAAGAATTTTTTAGAGAATGGTTAATGCAAAATGGTTTTCAAGGAAAAAGTAATCAGGTAATTCCAGAAATGACTGAGGATGTTGTTGAAATGGTAAGTGGAAGGTATATTGAGTTATATGAAAAATTGATTGGAAAAAAGTTTTCAATAAATAGTAGTGATAATATTGTAGAAAGAATTAATAAAAATTTAAAAGGATTTATTGTTTAAATCTTTTAGCATTTTATCCAATTTATAATCTGTATCTATCCATTCATGTTCTTCATTTGAATTTTTTAACCAAGTAATTTGTTTTTTTGCAAATCTTCTTGTGTTTTTTTTAATTTCATTAATTGCAAATTCTTTTGAATACTGATTGCTGAAATAATTAAACAATTCTTTATATCCAACAGTATTTAATGCATTATTGCTCTTATATTTATAAAGC
>JAYNRW010000067.1:1538-7255 GCA_038114965.1 Flavobacteriaceae bacterium
AATTAACCCTGAATCAATCATTAAATCAACTCTTCTGTTTATTGTTTCGTACAGCTTACTTCTGTCTGTATTTAAAGCTATAGAGTAGTGGTTAAATATTTTATCTTTATTATTATTTAAAAAAGATGTGAATGTCTTTTTAGTAAACTCAATTACCTCCAATGCTCTAATTAACCTTCTTGGATTATTTAAGTCAACTTTTTCATAGTATTCAGGATCTTTTATACTAAGAATTGATTGTAAATACTTTATACCGTTTATTTTGAAGTTATTATTTAAGTTGTCCCTAATTTCATTTGGAATCTTTGGCATTTCGTCGATTCCGTAAATGATTGATTTAAGAAACATATAAGAACCTCCAACTAATACAATGTTATCGTAAACCTTAAATAGTTTATTAATTAACTTGGTGGCTTCTATTGAAAAATCATAGACCGTGAATGCTTCTTGTATTGATTTATTTTGAATAAAATGATGCTTCACTTCATTTAATTCAATTTCTGAAGGAACTGCTGTTCCTATAGACATTTCTTTGTAGAACTGCCTAGAATCAAACGAAATTATCTCAGTTTTTAGTGATTTTGCTAATTTAATTGCAAGTTTGGTTTTGCCAATTGCAGTTGGTCCTGAAATACTAATCAATTTTTTATTAACCATTACATAATTTAAGTAATTCAAGTGTTGCTTTTGCATCATCCATAGCCCTATGATGTTTTAATAATTTTATATCAAACTCTTTACTTAAAGATTTTAACTTATATGAGCTTAAATCTGGATAAAATTCTCTCATTAACTCAAGAGTACATAAAAATTTATTCTTCAAAATGAAATTATTTTTTTTTAATTCATTTTTTAAAACTCTATAATCATACTTAACATCATGTCCAACAATAGTTGAATTCTTTAAAAAATTATAAATATCAGAACTGTAATAATTAAAACCTTTTAATTTTTTTAATTCATTATTTTTTATTCCAGTTAGCTTTTCAATGAAAGGATCAATTTTTACAAATGGATTAATTAATGTCTCAAATGTATCAATCACCTTTGATCCATCATATTTAATCAATCCAATTTCAATAATTTTTTCTTTATTATATACCCCACCAGTTGTTTCTAAATCTATTATTACAAACATTAGTTTCTAGAACCAAAAATTAAACTACCAATTCTTATCATATTTGAATTATATTTTATGGCAAGCTTGTAATCATTACTCATTCCAAGTGACAAATACTTTAAATCATACATCTTACTTGTCTCATTAAAATAATTAGATATTTTTCTAAACTCCTCTTCATTTTTTGATTGGTCAATAGATCCCATACCCATAAATCCAAGAACTTTAACAAACTTATATTTTAAAAGGTTATCACTAGTAAAAATCTTTTCTAATTCAGAAAAATCAAATCCTGTTTTTAGCGGGTCATTTGATATTTTAATTTGCAGTAAAACATTTATAATTCTATTATTTTTATTTCCTTCTTTATTTATTTGAATTAAAAGTTTTTCAGAATCAACAGAATGTATTAAGTGTACAAATGGAGCTATATATTTAACTTTATTTCTTTGAAGTTTGCCAATTAAATGCCAATTAATATCATCTGGTAGTTCTTCATATTTTTTAACCAGTTCCTGTACTTTATTTTCACCAAAATCTTTATGACCTAGATCATATATTTGTTTTATTTTTTCAACGGGTTTAGTTTTTGAGACAGCTATAATATTAACATTTTCTGGAATACTTTTTTTAAATAAAATAAAGTCCATTTCTAATTTTCAATAATTTTTAATATTTCGATAGCTAACTTAAGAGCATTTCTTCCTTTTTCAAATGAAACTATTGGATCTTCTTTATTAATAATAGAATAATAAAAATTTTTATGTTCTTCCTCAATTGAATTAATTTTTTCATTCTTGACATTTTCAATTTGAATTTCCTTTTCCACACCCTCAGAATCATGAATAGTCATTGCATATTTATTCTTTCCATCAAAGTCTTTGATTTTAATTATTTCACTGGATCCACTATCAAAATCTAATGAAATATATGATTCAGTTTGAAAAACCCTCATTTTTCTCATTTTTTTAAATGACAATCTACTTGAGGTTAGGTTAGCTACGCAACCATTTTCAAATTCAATTCTAGCATTTGCTATATCAGGTGAACTACTAATTATTTTTGTTCCATTAGCACTTATTTTGGTGATTTTAGAATCAACCAATGATAAAACAATATCAATATCATGTATCATTAAATCTAATACTACTGAAACATCAGTTCCTCTTGAGGGATATGATGATAACCTGTGAGATTCAATAAACATAGGATTTAAAGCATTTTTAATATTTAAAAAAGCTGAATTGAATCTTTCAACATGTCCAACTTGACCTATAAGTTTATTGTTTTTTTTGATTTCAATAAGTTTATTAGCCTGTTCAATTGTTGAGGTAATTGGCTTTTCTACAAATACATGTTTTTTATTATTTAAAAATTTTACTGCTGTTTCATAATGAAAAGATGTTGGTGTTGATATTATAACAGCATCAACTAAAGAACTAATTTTATCAATTTCAATAAAATTAATATTGTATTTATCAATTATTTCTTTGACTCTTGATTTATTGGGGTCAAAAAAACCAATAAGATTAAAAAGTTTTGAGCTTTTTAAAAGTTTTATATGAAATTCTCCGAGGTGACCAGCACCAATTACTGCAATGTTTAACATTAGCTCACAAATTTACAATTATATATAATTAATTGATATTTTTATTTTATGTATGATTCTCCCAAACTCATAGGTTTGAGAAACGAATTAATAAAAAATCTTTTCAAAAAGGGTATAAAAAATAAAGACATTCTTAAAGCATTCTTTAAAGTTCCAAGACATCTTTTTATTCATAAAGATTTTGAATCATACGCTTATAAAGATGAGGCATTTCCAATTGAAGACAATCAAACAATTTCACAACCATTTACTGTTGCATTTCAAACTCAACTTCTTGATGTTTGTAAAGGTGATAAAGTCTTAGAAATTGGTACTGGATCTGGATTTCAAACCGCAATCTTAGTTTTTTTAGGAGCAGAAGTGTATACCATTGAAAGAATACATAATTTATACAAAAAATCAAAAAAAATACTAAATCAAATTAATCTAGTGCCAAAAAAAAATATTTGGGATGATGGACACAGAGGTTTTGAAAGTTTTTCTCCTTTTGATAGGATTATAATTACTGCTGCTTGTGAAACACCCCCAAATAATTTATTAAAACAACTAAAAATAAATGGGAAAATGGTTGTTCCTATTGGAAAAGATGTTCAAAAAATGACACTTTTTACAAGAGTTTCTGAAAACAAATTTGAGAAAAGAACTTTTGGTGATTATCGTTTTGTTCCAATGTTAAGAAATAAAAACTAGTTAGATTTTTTAAGTCTATCAATCTTTACTTTATTTTCTCTTTTTTTGATCACTTCTCTCTTATCATAGTTCTTTTTACCTTTTGCCGTGGATATTTCTAATTTGGCAAGTCCATTGTCATTTATGAATAATTTTGTTGCTACAATTGTTATTCCAACATCATTTAACTCTTTTTTTATCTTGTTCAACTCATTTTTATTTAATAGTAGCTTTATTTTATTTCTTTCTTTATCAAACGAACTTGAATTTAAATAATTCTCAATTATTATATTATTAACATACAATTCATTATTGAAAAAAGTACAAAAAGCCCTATCAATATTTGCTTTTTTTTGTCTAATTGATTTTATCTCAGATCCGTTCAATACAAGACCAGCAATATATTTTTTTAATAAAAAATACTTGAACTTCGCTTTTTTATTTACTATGTTGATTTTCTCTTGCACTAAGCAAAGTTAATAAGTATCTTGCATAATCAAATAATCCCATATGAAATCCGAAAAAATAATCTTTGATTTAATCAGAAAAGAAGAAGAAAGACAGATTAACGGTATTGAGTTAATTGCTTCAGAAAATTTTGTTAGTGAAAATGTTTTAAATGCAGCTGGATCTGTTTTAACTAATAAATATGCTGAGGGATATCCTGGAAAAAGATATTATGGTGGCTGCGAAGTTGTAGACGAAGTAGAATCAATAGCAATTGATAGAGCTAAAGAATTGTTTGGTGCTGAATATGCCAATGTTCAACCTCACTCAGGAAGTCAAGCTAATGCATCAGTATTTCATGCTTTTTTGAAACCGGGAGATAAATTACTTGGTTTTGATCTTTCTCACGGTGGTCATTTAACTCACGGTTCTAGTGTTAATTTTTCTGGGAAAATATATAATACTTCATTCTATGGTGTTGAAAAAGATTCAGGGACACTAGATTATGAAAATATTCTTAGAATTGCACATAAAGAAAAACCTCAGATGATAATAGCTGGAGCATCAGCATATTCAAGAGATATTGATTTTAGTAAATTCAGAGATATAGCTGATGAAGTTAATGCTTTTCTTCTGGCAGATATTTCACATCCTGCAGGTTTAATTGCAAAAGGATTATTAAATGATCCAATCCCTCACTGTCATGTAGTTACAACAACAACACACAAAACCTTAAGAGGTGCAAGGGGAGGTTTGATTTTAATGGGTAAAGATTTTGAAAATCCATTTAACTTAAAGTATAAAAGTGGAAAATTAAAACCTATGTCTAATCAAATTGATATGGGTGTTTTTCCAGGAAATCAAGGTGGGCCACTTGAACATATTATTGCTGCTAAAGCAGTTGGATTTGGAGAGGCTCTTACTGATGATTTTTTAAATTATGTGGTAAATGTTAGAAACAACGCAAAAACCATGGCTAGCGAATTGTCTAAAAGAGATTATAATATAATTTCAAATGGTACTGATAATCATTTAATGCTAATTGATTTAAGAAATAAGAACATTAATGGAAAAGATGCTGAAGAGGCTCTAGTTAAAGCTGATATAACTGCTAATAAAAATATGGTTCCTTTCGATGATAAATCACCATTTATAACCTCAGGGATTAGATTTGGTACAGCTGCTATAACAACTAGAGGAGTTGATTCTTCGGAAATAGTTAAGGTTGTTGAATTTATTGATGAGGTTATTCAAAACTATCAAGATGAAAATGTTATAAAAGATGTAAGATTTAAAGTAAACTCTCTTATGTCAGGAAAGAAACTCTTTAATTTTTAGTAATTTTTATTTCAAAAATTTTATCCCATTTTTTTCCAGTAATAAAAAAGGTTTTCCTTTTTCTATTATATGCAATTCCATTTAGAACATCAAGTTCTGGATGTTGTTTTACTTTACTTCTTAAATCTCCAAAATTGATAATTCCATCAACAGCTCCACTGTTTTTGTCTATTATTAAAACCACATCCTTATTAAACTGATATGTATTAGCATAAATTTTATCATCAACAATTTCTAGCTCATTAATGTTTTTAACCTTTTTATTATCAGTTACTACTTCAATATTATTTAACTCTACTAAACTTTCAGGGTCTAGAAGCCAAATTTTTTCAGTACCATCTGATTTGTATATGTTTTCTCCATCATTAGCTAGTCCCCAACCTTCAATACTTTTATCGTAGTTAAAAGATTTAATCATATTAAAAGTTTTTAAATCATAAACAAAACCAATTTTTTTCTTCCACGTGAGTTGAAAAATTTTGTCATTTAAGATTGTTAAACCCTCTCCAAAAAATTCATCATCTAAATAACGAG
>JAYNRW010000068.1:0-2616 GCA_038114965.1 Flavobacteriaceae bacterium
TATATAGTTAACCGTTTTTTTATTTTTGAATATGGCTAAATCATGGAGAGAGAAACTTTTTACAAAAAAGAATTTAAATAATTAAGTATATTGAAAATTAATGAAGGTTAAAAAAAAAGTTTTTGTATCAGGATGTTTTGATCTTCTTCACAGTGGCCATGTATATTTTCTTGAACAAGCTAGTAAGTACGGTTCTCTTTATGTTTGCCTAGGTTCTGACTCCACAATTTTAGATCTCAAAGGAAGAGCTTCAATTATTAATCAAAATGAAAGAAAGTATATTCTTGAATCTCTAAAATTTGTTCATAAATGTGTTATTGGTTCAGGTAAGGGAATTTTAGATTTCAAACATGAAATTGAAAAAATTAATCCAGATTACTTTATAGTAAATGTAGATGGATCTAATGAAACAAAAAAAGATTTGTGTAAAAAACTAGGAATTGAATACATCATTCTCAAAAGGTTACCAAACCAAGGTCTCCCTGTAAGATCAACAACTTCAATTAGAGAACATTCCTTAATGCCGTACAGAATTGATTTAGCAGGAGGTTGGTTAGATCAGCCATTTGTAAGTAAAATATGTCCTGGACCTGTTTTAACTATTTCTATTGAACCAACAATTGAATTTAATCACAGAAGCGGAATGGCAACGAGTAGTAGAAATTGCGCTACGAAACTATGGGGTACAAAGTTACCTGATGATGATAACGAAAAATTAGCAAAAATTTTGTTTTCATATGAAAACCCACCAGGAAAAAAAGAAATTTCTGGATCACAAGATCACATAGGAATAATATATCCTTGTTTGAATAAGTTAAATTACAATGGTGAGTATTGGCCAGAGTCAATTGAATCAATATTTGATGAAGAAAAGCTAAAATTTATTGAGGATTCGATTTCACTAATACCATTATTGCCGAGGGAAAATAATTATGACGTTTTAGGTAAAATAAACAAAGAACTCAAGTTGGTTAATAAACTATCAGAATCTGCAACTAATGTATGGAACTCAATTAAGGAAATGAATATTAAAGAATTTGGTAAAGCTTTTAAAGAATCTTTTGAAGCACAAGTCTCAATTTTTCCAAATATGATAGATAACAATATAATTAAACAAATAAAAAAATATGAGAATCAATCTCTTGGATATAAAATTTCTGGAGCTGGAGGTGGTGGTTATTTGATTTTTGTTTCAGAAAATCAAATTCCTAATTCAATTAAAATAAAAATTAGAAGAAAAAATGAATTATAAGAATGATCCTCTAGTCCCAAGAAAATTAATTATACCATTTATATTAGTTACTCTTTTATTTGCTATGTGGGGATTTGCTAATTCTGTCACAGACCCAATGGTTCAAGCATTCAAAAAAGTTTTAGAACTTTCTAATACTCAAGCTTCTTGGATTCAAATGGCATTTTATGGAGGATATTTTTCAATGGCATTACCAGCAGCAATTTTTATTAGAAAATATTCATATAAATCTGGAATTTTAATTGGACTTCTACTCTACTCATTTGGAGCACTAATGTTTTATCCTGCTGCAAATACAGGTGAGTTTTGGTTTTTCTGTGTTGGTTTATATATCTTAACTTTTGGCCTTGCTTTTCTCGAGACGACTGCTAACCCATACATTCTTTCAATGGGTTCAAAAACTACAGCATCAAGAAGATTAAATCTAGCACAATCATTTAATCCTTTTGGTTTACTTTTTGGATTGTTTATTGCTCAGCAATTTGTACTTAAAAATTTAGAATCTGATGATATATCAAATTTTGAACTACTCGATGAATCACAACGAGAATTAATAAGAAATTCTGATCTATTAGTCATCAGAGATCCATATGTATATCTAGGAATATTTGTTTTAATAGTTTTTGTTGTATTTGTAATAACCAAAATGCCTAAAAGCAAAGAGGAAGGTTCATTCAATTTTAATAATACTTTAAAGAAACTTTTAAATAACAAAAAATATATTTTTGGTGTATTTGCACAACTGTTCTATGTTGGAGCGCAAATAATGTGTTGGACTTTTATTTATTTATTTGCCGAAGCAATAAATATTGATAGCGCTAATGCTGCAAACTTTCAATTTATTTCTTTTATATTGTTTTTAATAGGCAGGTGGTTCAATACATATCTTTTAAAATATTTTTCATCTCACTTTTTACTTCTATTCTTTAGTTGTTTTGGAATTCTATTTGTATCAATCACAATACTAAATAATAATATTATTGGCCTATATTCTCTTGTAAGTTTATCCTTCTGTATGTCATTAATGTTCCCAACCATATATGCTATATCACTTGAGGATTTAAATAAAGATGATTCGAAAATTGGAGCAGCAGGATTAGTCATGGCTATTGTTGGTGGTGCACTATTGCCAAGATTTCAAGCTCAAATTATTGATTTAGGAGGCAGTGGCGTTTCAGATCTAAATATTTTAGGATTACCTGAGGTAAATATTTCATTTATTTTACCACTAATATGTTTTATTTATATTGCCATATACTCTAAATTAATTCCAAAATTTAATAACTCATGAGAAGATATTGTTTTGCTTTAGATTTAAAGAATGATAAAAAATTAATCAACGATTATATTGAACACCATAAAAA
>JAYNRW010000068.1:2626-7211 GCA_038114965.1 Flavobacteriaceae bacterium
GGCCTGAAGTGATTGAAAGTTTTAATAATTTAGGAATAGTTGAGCTATCATTATATAATATTGAAAATAGACTTTTTATGATAATTAACTGTAATTCAAATTTTTCAATTGAAAATAAAACAGAAAGAGACCTTAAAAACTCTAAAGTTAAAAAATGGGAGGAGCTGATGAATAGCTTTCAAAAACTTATTCCTAACACACCAAAGGGAGAAAAATGGAGATTAATGGACAAAATATTTTCTGTAAATCCCATAGAATAGTCACTGAATTAACATATCATTTTCAAAAATTATCATAGAGAATTATAACAGTTATCAATTTTAAAAAAGATTTGGTATTTTAATTTTTTATAATGAAGAACATTTTTAGTTTTTTTTTAATCATAACTTTCCTTTCTCTAAGTGGGCAAAAGAATTCTTCTTTTGAAAATATTTCTTTAAATGGTGAATGGGAAATTATTTACGATTATGAAAATATTGGAAAAACAAATAAATTCCATTCCAATGAAGGATTTGATAATGGAGTTATAGAAAAAATTAGCGTTCCCAGTGTTTGGGAAAGGTTTAAGAAAGATTATGAAGGTGTAGTTTACTACAGAACCAAGTTTCAAGTTGATAAATCTTTAAAAAGTAAAAAAATTCATCTGAATTTTAATGCATCAAATTATATCACTGAAGTTTTTATAAATGATAACTCAGTTGGCTTTCATGAGGGAGGATTTACTCCATTTAGTTTTAACATTGAACATATTATTGATTTTGATAAAGAAAATACTCTAATCGTTAGAGTTTTAGGACCGATTACAATTCAGGATAAAATAATAGATGGTATTGGGCAAATGGAAACACCGCAGTGGAGGGGATCTTATACTGGTGGCATATGGCAAGATGTATATTTATCATTTACGGGTCATACCTATTTAAATGATGTATTTATTACTGGAAATTATGAAACAGGCGATATTAAAATTGAAAATGAAATCATAAATGGTTTAGGTGATGGACAATATAAAATAACTGTTGATGTAAATCAAAATAAAGTATTTGAAAAAGCATTTGAATTAAATAATTCAAATCTTAAGATTAAAGAACTTTTAGATTTTAAAATTAATAATCACAAAAACTGGTCCCCTGATTATCCTAACCTTTATGATATAAATGTAAAATTATTCAAGGTTGTTCAAGAGCCAAGTGATTCTTTAATTGAGTTTTTAGATAATGTTAGTGAAAGATTTGGCTTCAGAGAATTTACAGTAAAAAACAATAAATTTTATCTAAATGGTAAACCACTTTATTTAAAAGCAGCTTTTTTTGAAGGACTATATCCAGTTAAACTTTCATACCCTGATTCGAAAGAAATGATGGTTAAAGAAATTTTACTCGCCAAAGAAGCTGGTTTTAATATGATTAGACCATGGAGAAAACCTCCTCCTAAAGAATGGCTTCATCTAACAGACTCTTTGGGTGTTTTAACAGTTGGAAGTATGGCTATTGAATGTATGGATATGCCAATTGAAACAGCTTATCTACCAAGAAGAGTTGAAAATGAAATAACTCAATCAATTATACGAGATAGAAATCATCCCTCAATAGTTCAATGGGAACTCTTTAACGAAATAAGAAGACCTGTATTAGCAAACATGTTAAAACCTATGTCGCTAAAAGCTCGAGAATTAGACCCAACCAGAATGATATTAGATGAATCTGGTGGATGGGCTGAAGGCGCCAACTTATATCTTCCATACAGTAACATTGCATTCAAGTTTAATGATATTCACAATTACCCTGGACCTAATATAAATAATAACAAATTTGATGGATTTTTAACTATTGGAAATACAGCTGAAGAAAATAAAAAAAGAGGATTAAATGCTAGAACACCTGGAAGAAACGTAGTGCCAAACATTCCATCTTATGTTTCTGAAATTGGATATGGAAGTTTACCTGATTTAGAAGAAAATGAAAAAGATTTCATTAAAAAAGGTAATCCTATTACTTATCCTTATTTATATCATTTAAATTATAATAAAGAAATCAACAAAAAGCTTATTGAAACTGGATTAATTAAAATTTTTAAGAATGCTTCTAATTTTTATAAAAAACAACAAGAAATTCATGGGATTGCAAACAAAAGAATGATTGAAGCAATAAGGTCAAACCCAAATGTGATTGGCTACTGTGTACACGCCTTAACTGCAGGAGATTGGATAATTGGAGCTGGATTATTAGATATTTGGAGAAATCCTAAAGGTCTTGCATATGATAAAACAAAAGAAGCCAATAGATCCAAGTTAGCTGTATTAAGAACTAATAAGAGAAATTATTTCGAAGGTGAAAAAGTAATTATATCAAGAATTTTGATAAATGAAAATTCATCTGATATGAATAATGTGAAATTAAGTGTAAATAAATAAAAGGATTTAATATTTAATGATAATGTGGAAATTAAATTAAATAACGGAATTACTGAACTTGAAAAAATAGATTTAGGCACCAATCTTCCCACAGGTGAATATGAAGTTAAAATTTCATTAATTACGGATAATTCCATTAATTACACAACATCTATTAATTTTAATATTTTCTCGATAGATAATTCTACAAAGAGAGGGTCTGTTGCGATCATTAAAGAGGATAAAAAAATAACTTCTTTCTTTGGTAAACACGAAATTGATTATGAAATTTTCAGTGAATCTACTTCAATAGAGACTCCTGTTATAATCAATAGTATAAATACTGAAGTGTTTAACTCAAAAGATGGTAATGTAATTGAAAAAATTAAATCAAATCAATCAGATAATTTCAAAGACTTAATGGATAACATTAATGATTTTGTAAATAAAGGTGGTAATGCAATTTATCTTCAAATTCCTGGTAAAACAAGAAAAAGAATTGGCCCTAACCTTACATTTTTAGCTGATGGCATTGATTATCTTCCACAAAAGCCTATTAAAAATTTTTCACAAGGTTTATGGGACGGTATTTTACACATTAATTCGAAACATAAAATTTTCAAAAATCTACCAATAAACGTGAATATGTCTGGTATATATGAAAATATTGCTCCAACAATAAGTTTAAGGAATTTTAAGGGTAATAACATTGTACAAACCATAGCTTTTGATAGAATTCCAGATGGTAATATTATGAAGAGAAATTATATTGGTTCTGGTGAAGTATGGTCTGGGGCTGATTTATCAATAGTTGATCATGGGAAAGGTAAAATGTTACTATCAACTCTTAAGTTAATTGAAAATCTAAACTACGATCCTGTTTCAGAAATATTATTATTGAATATTATAGATTATTTCAAATAAACTAAATGTTAATTATTGAAATTTTATAGATAAGTCCTGAAAGCGATTAAGAACTATCTATAACTAGCTTTATCCACAACAATGACAACTATAGCCAAAATAGAAACTTTTGTACTAAAAGATTCTTTAGATAAGAACTTTTTCTTTTCACAGTGGGATTACAGCGAAAGAAATATCTGTATTGTTAAGATTACTTGTGATGATGGAACCTATGGTTGGGGAGAAGGTTATGGTCCTGCAAAGATTGTAGAGGCTGGAATTAATTTTTTCAAAAATATTTTAATTGGTGAAAATCCAATACACAATGAACTGATTTGGAGTAAAATGTATCGAAAATCTCTAGATTTTGCACGTAGAGGTGTATTAGTTGCGTCTATAAGTGCAATTGATATAGCAATTTGGGATATAAAAGGCAAATTATTAAACATGAGTGTAGGAGAATTAATGGGAGGTGTTCATAGAAATAAAATCACACCATATGCAACTGGAATGTATTTTACAGATAAAAATAATCCTACTAAAGATTATAAATATGAAGCTGAAAAATACATGAATAAAGGATTCAAGGCAATAAAAATGAAAGTTGGATTAGGCATAAAAGAAGATATTAAAAATGTAAAATATTTAAGATCTATAATTGGAGATGATATCAAGTTAATGATTGATTCAAATCATGCCTATAATTTCAACGAAGCCGTTGAACTATCAACTAAATTAGAACCCTATGACATAGCATGGTTTGAAGAACCAATATCTCCTGAATTTTATGAACAATATTCTGAATTAAGAATGAAATCTAAAATTCCTATTGCAGGAGGTGAATGTGAATATCTGAGATTTGGTTTCAATGAACTTATCAAGAAC
Source organism: Flavobacteriaceae bacterium (assembly GCA_038114965.1). Lineage (GTDB taxonomy): Bacteria > Bacteroidota > Bacteroidia > Flavobacteriales > Flavobacteriaceae > Eutrophosalina. The sequence continues at coordinate 6,807 of JAYNRW010000068.1, forward strand.
AAATCAGTTGATATCATTCAACCAGATATTTGTGCATGCGGTGGGTTAACAGAGGCAAAAAGAATTTCTGCCTTGGCAACTACAAATGGAATTAATATAGTTCCACATACATGGGGAAGTTCAATTGGATTACATGTTGCATTACATTTTATTTCAAACCTTGAATCTATACCTGGAAGAATGCTTGAATCTGATTTTTTAATTGAATATGATCAAACAGAAAATGCTCTGCGTGAAGATTTAACAAATCCAAAGATTAAAATGGTAAATGGTAAAATATCTGTTCCTAAAACACCAGGACTCGGACTAGAAGTCGATGAAAATGCATTAGCATTATATACTAACAAAGGAAATCAAATAAAAGATCTTGAAGAATTAATTAACTAAGAATTTAGCTTGCACTAT
>JAYNRW010000069.1:0-7145 GCA_038114965.1 Flavobacteriaceae bacterium
ATTCTTTGTCTTTTTTCTTCTTTAACAACTTCATTTTGAGTATCAACCCCAATTTGATTAATTATAGGGTGAAGCATTCTTTCACTTTCCATCCATAGCCCTAATTCTAAACTATTTGAAGGAAATGTTTCATAATAATAAGTTCTATCGTGAGAAGTATTTGCATTGTTTGATCCACCATTTGATGAAACAATATCAAACCACTTTCCTCTCTCAATATTTTTTGTTCCTTCAAAAAGAAGATGTTCAAAAAAATGTGCGAATCCAGTTCTACCTTCAACTTCATCTTTTGCACCCACATGGTACATAACAGATACTGTGACAACTGGAGAGCTGTTCTCCTGATGTAAAATAACATCTAGTCCGTTATCTAATGTGTAAAGTTCATAATCAATAGATTGTGAATTAACACCTAGTGATAGAATAAAACTTAAAATAAATAAATACTTTTTCATAATTATATATATTACATGGTACTTTGTTATACAAAGTAGCAAAATTAAAAAAAAAAAAAGAAACTATCCGGTAAAAACTATTTTAAAAATTTACCGGATAGTCCTCTTTTTATTTAGAATGAATAATTCAATCCAACTGAGATATTTCTTCCCATTTCATGAATACCCATATTCTTCAATCTAGATAGGTGATCAACATATTCTTTATCAAATAAATTATTGACTGACCAACCCAAAGTAAGATCATTATTTAAGAAGTTTAGATCGTGTGATCCTGAAATATTAACAAGAAAATAAGAATCAGTTTGAGTTTCAAATTGACTTACGTTTTGTTTTTTTCCTTTTGCTAATGCACTAATTTCAAAAGAGTTATTATCAAAATCAAAAACGAAAGATTGATTTATTGTTACCGGAGATAAAAGTGGTAAATTTTCTCTATCAGAGGTCTCTCCACTAATAAATTCAAGAGATGTTTCACTTGAAAGCCAATCTACAGCGGTTTCTTTATTAAAGTATATTTCACCTCCAAATAAACTTGCATCTTTTTGTATATACTTATAAACTTGAAAGTCATCTACGTAATCGTTTGTTGGATTTACGTATATGTAATCTTTAATGTTGTTGTAGAACAAATCAAATCCAAATTCAGAAGTTTCAGAAAAGGTTGAAATTGAGAAATCAGCTTGTAGATTTTTTTCTGTAGAAAGATCCTTATCACCCAATTCATATCTACCTGTTGCATGGTGAATTCCCTCAGAAAATAATTCACTAAGATTTGGTGCTCTAAAACCTCTTGAAAAGTTAATTCTCATAATACCATTACCTAAATCTCTTTTAAAACCTAAGGTACTGTTCAAAGAACTATAATTTTCATCAAAACCTCTTGCTTCAATACTTCTAAAGTCTGCTCTTAATCCAATCATAACATCCCATTTTTCACCATGTATATGAGTTAAACCATAAAGACCAAAATCATTTTTTGTTGCATCCGGGACTAAGACTTCTTCTCCTAAATTTTTATTTTCTTGAAAAACTAGATTTGTACCTACAACAAATTCTGATTTTTCATTTTGAGGTAAAATATATTTTAAATCTACAGTCGTAGTACTAAGATCCATATCAATATGAGCTTCACCTTCATGATCATCATGATCATCGTGATCATCATCATGATCGTCATCGTGATCGTCATCATGATCTCCATCATCGTCATGATCATCGTGACCTTCTTCATCGTGATGTCCAAATTCTTTTCTGTTATTAGCACTGTAGCCTAAAGTAATTTCAAGCTGAGATCTTTCAAATAGAATAGTATTTTTAAGAGAAATCATTGTATTTGTTAGATCTTGATATGATTCCTCATCTTCATGATCATCATGATCGTCGTGATCATCATCATGATCATCATCATGATCATCATCGTGATCTCCATCATCATCATGATCATCATGATCTCCATGTTCATCACCATGAGGAACACCAACTTTTATTGATGAATGATTAAATCTTAAATCTGAAATAAATTTATCAGATGTGAATCCTAATCCAGCTTTAATGTCTGTGCTTTCAAAGAAAGTTCCTTCAACTACACCATCTGCATTTTCGAAATCTCCATTATCAACTAGACTACCTTGAACGATATAACTGAATTTACCAGAACCACCCTTAACCCCAAGATTATTAGTAAATCCACTATAGTTTGAGTTGTAATAACTGCCTAATTCTACTTCAAACCCATCATTGATATAGCTATCAGGAGTTATATATATAACACCTCCGATAGCATCACTTCCATAAAGTACAGAAAGAGGTCCCTTAATGACTTCAATGGATTCAGTTCCAAATGCATCAATTTCCAATCCATGATCATCTCCCCATTGCTGATTTTCTAGTCTCATATTATTAGTATAAGTAACAACACGGTTTCCATACATTCCTCTAATAGAAGGTTTAGAAATGTAAGGACCTGTCGATACTACAGATAATCCTGGAACTTTTAGAAGTGAATATTTGAAATTCTGAGCATTAATCATACTTAGATCACTCAATCTAAGTTTAGAAACCTTAATTACGTTGTTTTTAACGGTTTCTTTAAAAGGTGTTGATACAACTACTTCATCTAAATCTTGAGTAGGAATTGTATCGTTCGCAGTTTGCGAATAATTATTATTACTATGTAATATTAAGAATGCTAAAATAGCACTCATAAAAAGTTTTTTCATTTTAGTTATTTAATGTATTGTTTGTAAAGTTTTTATTTAATCGGAAATTAAATAAAGAGGGGTGGGGCTCTATTTTTCTTGAGAGAAATAAATTGAGATCTAACAGATGTGTTATAAGAATTTAAAACATCTTTTTTTTGATATTCAATAAATACAGTAGAATCCTCAGCAGATGAGTAATTATTGAAATTATTTACAATATAATCACATGTTAGACAGTCAATCTCAGCCTCATGAATATGAACCCCAACATGATTACATGTTGGATGATCGTGAGAAACAAAATGCTCTAGGCTTAATAAACTAGGAAAGAGTATTAAAAAGCTAAAGAATAAGCCTATTAGGTTTTTCACGGTATAAATGTAATATAAAAATTTTTATCGGTTAAAATTTTAACAAAAGACCAACCAAAAAGTTTCTCGTAGCTTGTGGATAATAACCAGCTCCATCTAAAGTTATTGTCTCTCCTGGATTGCTCCAAGTATCATCGTAGGTATAATAGTACCCGTTGGATACATATTCCTTGTCAAGAATGTTATTAATTAATCCACTCACTACAATTTCATTAAAAATACGTTTTGGAGTAATTTTTAAATTAAAATTTAAATCATTTACAAAATAACTTTCAAGAATTGAATTTTTAGCATCTGTATTACCCATAAATTGTTTTCCTACATATTTAGAAAACATACTTAAGCTAAACTTCTCTGTAAACTTATAATTTATGGTATTATTTGTAATAAAGTTTGGTGAGTATGATAAATTGGTTTTACCGAAATTAGTTAGAGCACCATTATAATTAGAAATTACTTCTTTATTCTTATTTGAGCTTAAAGTTAAATTAGAAGAAATATCAAGTTTTTTTGACAGTTCTAAGTTTATTTCAGATTCAATTCCAACTCTGTAACTACTTCCGCTATTGGTTCTTATTGGAGCTCCAACATCATCAATTGCACCTGTTAAAACAAGTTGTTCGTTGTATAGCATATAATATGCATTTAAATTAAGCTCCAATTTATCAGAGCTAAGTCTATACCCAAATTCTAAATCATTTAATTTTTCGGGTTTAATATCAGGGTTGTTTTCGTAATCACTTCTACTTGGTTCACGGTTTGCTCTTGAGTATGAAAGATATATAAGTGAATTTGAATTTAAATTGTGAGTAATTCCAATCTTAGGATTAAAAAAATTATATTTTTTATCAAGCTTTAAATTAATTAAATCAGATGTAATTCCTGAGGTTTTATAATTAATTTTCCTAAGCTGTAAATCTCCGTAAATTAAAATATCTTTTAATTTATACGACACTTTTGTAAAAAAACTTAAATCATTTTTTTTACCATTCCCTTCATAATATCTGTCTCTTATAGAATAGTTATCATCAAAATTTCTAGCCCATATAACTTCACCAAAATGATCTCCAATGTAATTACTGTATGATCCACTTAATATCAAGTTTAAATTCTCATAATTATAATTTAAAGATGCGTTCAATACATAAAAATCATTATCCAACCACCTTCTTCTAATGAGGTCTGTAGTCCATGTTTCATTGCCATTTTCATCCAAATCTGATTTTACAATGCCAGAATAAGTTTCAACAGAATCATCATCTCTGTACTGCTCAAAATAACCTCTTCCATCGGTGTAGTTTAAACTAATATTGGTTGAAAGTGTATTGTTTATTTGTTCACTCCAGTGCAATTGGAAATGATCTTGCTTATAATTGTCTATTTCATTTTCATATGTATATGGATTTTGCCTTCGGTTTTCAATCATTTGTTCTTTTGTTATTCCATACCAAGATTGATATGTCTTTTCATGTCCTCCAAATGTTATTGCTTTTATAAGAGTATTTTCATCAAAATAATTTGCCTGAATAAAGTAGGATTTTAAATCAGAATAAGCTCTGTCAATATATCCATCTGAATCAATTTTTGATAATCTTCCAGATATTTCAAAATGATCATTGATTATACCTGTACTCAGTTTAACAGTATGCTTTAAAGTGTTATAACTACCAAATGAATTAGCAATTTCAGTATAGGCAAATTGTGAAATTTTATCAGTTAATATATTAATACTTGCACCAAACGCACCTGATCCATTTGTTGATGTTCCAATTCCTCTTTGAATTTGTAAACTTTCAACTGATGATGTAAAATCAGGTAAATTAACCCAAAAAGTCCCTAATGATTCGGGATCATTGTAAGGAATACCGTTGATAGTTATGTTGGTTGATTGAGGACTTACACCACGAATTCTTATTCCTGTGTATCCAATTCCAGCTCCTGCATCAGATGTTGTTACAACAGATGGAGAAAAGTTTAATAAAATTGGTAGATCCTGACCTAGATTTTTTAATTCAAGATCTTTTTTATCAACGTTAGAAAAGCTAAAAGGCGAGGATCTATCAATTCTAATTGCCTCCACAATTACTTCATCTAAGTTTTGTTCTAATGATTGAATGGTATCAGTGACTTTCTCCTGAGATATTATCAGGTTTGAAAATAAAAATACCGTTAAAATTAATTTTTTCATAAGTAAATTAAATTAACGGGATTCTAAAGTGAGTTACATTTATTCCTTGTAAAAATTACTTTACCAGGTTCAATGGGTATAATCTCAGCCGTAGCACCCCTATATTTTAGTAAAATTAAGTAAATTTTCTATTGATGTAATAGCTTTTTGTTTTCTTTCATCGAAATTTCCACTGATTAATTCAAATTTTTTATCATTTTCAATTAAAGCTTTCATGAAAGAGTCAAACATTTCTTTTCTTTCATTTGGTTTATCTCTCAAATCGTCTTTGACCCATGGTACATCAATATTCATTAATAAGTACAAATCATAGTGGTTTAATAAAGCGTATTTTTTTAGAAGAGGATCACAATGGTTAAAATATATATCTGAGTAGACTTTTGTTGTTAACAAGTCTGTATCACAGAAAATAATAGAATTTTTTATAGAAGCTTTATTTTCTAAATTCATTTGTCCCTTTGCAATAGGGAGCATATCATCAATTTGACAAATAGAATCATTTAATTCATATTTTTTTTGAAGATATTCTCTAGCATATTCTTCAACAAAATCTGTTTTGAAATGATCAGCTAATTCTTTAGCCAAAGTAGATTTTCCTGTAGATTCTGGTCCAAATAGGACAACCTTTATACAGTCAGATTTTGTTTGTTGTAAATATTTTTCCATTCGTAGTAGCCTGCAATGGCTATTAATGTAAATATAAAATATTGTAAGCTAGTAAATGCAAGACCTTTATGCGCATATAGAGGAATTGATATGATATTTGCAAAAATCCAAAAGTTCCAACTTTGAACTTTTCTTTTTGCCATTAACCACATTGCAGCAAAGAATACAGCAGTGGTTAAAACATCTATATATGAAACAAAAGAATCCCACTTTTCAAATAAAGTATAAACAAGAGAAACAAAAATCGATGATGATAAAAGAAGTATGGCAATAATTTTTTTATCATATGTATTTACAACTGAAATAGGTGCTGGTTTCTCATTATTTCCTCTAGACCAATAAAACCAACCATAGATACTCATGATAAAATAATAAGCATTAATCATCATATCACCTAGTAGTGACGACTTAAATAATAAATAAACAAAAATTGAAGTACTGATCATACCTGTTGGAAAAACTAATATGTTATTATTTTTTGAGTACCAAACACTTAGAAAGCCAAAAATTACGGCAATTACTTCAAAGTAGATATCAAGTGTATCATATTGTGAATATTGGTTAAAAAGATCTTTTAAAAAATCAATCATTTGAAAAGACTATTGTACAAATATAGTTTGGATCCAATAATAAATTGCATGTGTATAATTTATTGTAGTTGAATTTTTGAACCAATGTTTTAGCATTTTTTTCTTCTTTATTAATTGATTCAACAAATATTTCGTTCTTAAAATTTAAACCAGAAGTTTTTTCAGCTTTGTATACAGATTCTTTTAGACACCAAATTAAAATCAAATCATTTACAGATGAAGAATCAATTTGTTTAACATCTATATCATTTATGAATTTATCTTTGATATTTAAAATGTTATTTCTGTATGTTTCAATATCAATACCACATTTTTTTTCTGAAATTAGTATGGTTGAATATCCCTTACAATGGCTAATTGAAATATTATTTCCTGTTTTTAATTGTGGAGCTCCATCTTTTGAATAACTCAGATCATTGGGGTTGATTTTGAGTAATCTTAATAAATATCTTACAGATAGAAACTCAATTTTTTTTATACTAGTTTTTTTAGATTTTATTATCTCTAATTCTTTGTCAGTAAGAGAAAACTTGGATAAAAAGAATTTTTCATCTTCATTGATTTCCCATATTAAATGGGTAAAGTTTTCATCAGTATATGAATGGTAAAGAGGCATTAATCCTCTAAAGATATAATGTTTTGAAAAATTAGGAAGTTGGTTCTATTGAAAC
>JAYNRW010000070.1:0-7140 GCA_038114965.1 Flavobacteriaceae bacterium
TTTGGAGCGCAGATTTGATTATCTTTTTGATGAATCTGGCGGATATACTGGTTCACCTCATGTTTTTTCTAATGTAATAGAGGAAAACAATGATTTTATGGTTAATGAAATTAATTTCACTCCAATTAGTTATTTGCATCACAAACTTCAAGTATTTGGGTTTAGGTATAAGAATTTGGCTTACATCACTGATCTAAAAGAAATTTCTGAAGAAGAACTATCAAAGCTATATGATTTAGATATTTTAGTCCTAAATGCTTTGAGACATAAAGAACATTATTCTCATATAAATCTTAGTCAAGCAATAGAGATTACAAAAAAATTAAATCCAAAGAAAGCATTTTTTACACATATTGCACCTGATATGGGATTACATGAAGAAACTCAAAAAATTCTTCCTGAAAATATTTTTATCGCATACGATATGTTGGAAGTTGAATTTTAATAATTGTCTTTTAGCCAATCTAAAAATGACATTAAATTTTCTTGATTTACTCCATGCCCTTGATTAAATGAGTTGTAGTTGTACTTAATTTCATTTTTATCAAGTACATCAAGCGACTGTTTTGACTCTAAATATGGAATAACTTCATCTAATTCGCCATGTGAAATGTATATAGAGGTATTAATTTTTTTATTTTTAAAATCAATTATTTTCTCTTCTACATATCCACTTAGTGCAACTAAGTTTTTGATTAAACCAGGATTTGATATTGCTATTGAGTATCCCAATATTGCCCCTTGACTAAAACCAATCAAAGTAATATTATTAATATCACAATTGTATTGTTTGCAAATTACTTTAATCTCATCTGCAATTTCATTAGAACTATTTTTAGCAGTATTCTCGTTAAACGATTTAACATCATTTTCAAAGTAAATTTCATACCAAGCATACATTCCTTCAAATACTGTCAAAGGAGCTCTAAATGAAACAATAGTATGGTTTTCAGGAAAAAAGCTTTGAAAGGAAAACAGATCATTTTCATTACTTCCATAGCCATGTAATAGTACAACTAGGGGTTGCTTCTTAGATTTTTCATTGGAGCTTCTATGAACGTGAATAAATTTATTACTCAACTATTAAAACCTTTGAATTAGAAACAATTCCAAATACTTTTCCTTTAAGCTTAGTTTCTATAAACGAGCTATTCTTAGACTTAGAAAATATATTGGATTTTGAAAAAGTATAATCTTGATAAGGATCAAATAACGTTAGTTTCGCTTTTGATTTAACATTAATTGATGGTTTTTCAATGTCAAAAATCTTATGACCTGATGTTAGAATAGATATAGTTTTATCAATTTTAAATATTGAATTTAGTGCACCAAAAGCAGATTCTAGTCCAGTTGATCCAAAAAATGCGTTTTCAAAATCAGTTTTTTTATTGTCTATATCAATTGGGCAATGATCTGAGGTAACAATATCAATTACTCCACTATTTACTGCTTTTATTAATTCTTTTCTTGTTTTTTCGTCTCTGATCGGTGGCATTACTTTAAACCTAGTATCAAAGTCTTTTAATTTTTCATCATTAAAAAATAAATTGTTTACAGAAACGCTACAAGAAACATTAAGCCCCTTTGATTTTGCCTCTTTTATAAGTTTAATAGATCCAACAGTCGAAATTGTAGGTATATGTAATTTACCATCAGTGTATTCAAGAATTTTTAAATCTCTGGATATTGCAATTTCCTCGGAAATGGGAGGGAACCCCTTTAAACCATACATTGTACTTGTATCTCCCTCATGAACCTGAGCATTTTTAGAAATAGAATCTTCAAGTGGATAAGAAAAAATCAAGCCATTAAAATGTTGAACATATTGTAAAGCGGTCTTTAATAAATTAGGGTTTTTAATTGCTTTTTTGAAATCGTAAAAACCTACACATCCAACATCATGCATTTCTTTTAAATCTGCTAACTCTAGAGATTCACTTTTTTTACTAAAAGCACCTAATGGGTGAACAGTAACTACAGAATTAATTGTTTTTGATTTTATGTAATTAATATCAGCTTTAGAATCTAAAATTGGTAATGTTTCGGAATTAAGAATAACATCTGTAAATCCTGAAAGTCCAGCTGATTTTACACCATTCTCTAAATCTTCTCTTTCCTCGAGTCCTGGTTCTCCAAAGCAAACACTTGAATCAAGCCAGCCAATAGAAACATGAAGGTTTTTTTCTGAAATAATAGTATCCGCTGAATAATTAATGCTCTTTTGAATTTTTTCAATAATGCCGTTAATTATTAGAATATCAAGGGTTTTACCGTTATAACTGCTTTCGGCATCAATGATTTTAGCAGACTTTATAAGTATTGACATATTAGAGTCAATTTCTTGCAAATATAATTATAGTTTTTAAAAAAGATTAAAAATTTTCAAAAGCTCCTAAACTAAAAAGTGCAAAATCATATTTAACTGGGTCATCTTTGTCCATTTTTCTTAAAGATTTATCCAATTCAATTACAGTTTCAATATCGTTTTGTTTTCTGCTAATTAAATTTAATTTTCTTGCTGAATTAGCTGTGTGAACATCAAGTGGACAGGATAAAACAGATGGACTTATATTCTTCCATATACCAAAATCAACATTTTTATCTTTTCTAACCATCCATCTTAAAAACATGTTTATTCTTTTACATGCAGATTTTTTTTTAGGATTTGATATATGTTTTTCACTTCTTTTTTCATGATTGATTGAAAAAAATATATCTCTAAAATGTAATATACTGTTGAACATAAAATCTTCGTTTGAGTATTTGGAAAAAACATATTCCAAACCCTTATAATTTTGATAAATATTCTTCAGCGATTTTAAAAAGAATTTTAAATCAATTGAGTTAAATGTCCTGTGAATAAAATTTATTTTTTTTAAATCTTTTTCTTTAAACTCCATTATGAAATCATAAGGTGAGTTTCCTAAAATTTCTATTAATTTATTTCCACTATTAATAATTGATTTTCTATTACCCCAGGCAATTATACTAACTAAAAAACCAATTATCTCAATATCTTCTTTTTGAGAAAATTTGTGAGGAATTGATATAGGGTCGTACTCAATAAACGATTTACTATTATACTCTTTATATTTAAATTCTAAAAGATCTTTTACTTCTTGATTAAGACCACTTTCCATCTTTCAGTGTATAACATTTGTTTGAAATTTTAGCAAAGTCTTTATTATGAGTTACCAGTATTATTGTTAAACCAAGTTCTTTATTTAATTTTTTAAACAAATCCATTATAATTTGTTCATTCTTTGAATCTAAGTTTCCTGTTGGTTCATCAGCAAGTAAAATTTTTGGTCCATTTATCAAAGATCTAGCGACAGCTACTCTCTGTCTTTCTCCACCTGATATTGAGTCAGGATATTTTTTTAATAATTTTTCAATTCCCAAAAGTTTAGCCAAATCTTTAACTTTTTTTAAATATTTAGACTTTGAATACTTTCCAATTAAGGATGGTAGAAATATATTTTCCTCTAAATTTAATTCAGGTAATAGTTGATGAAATTGAAAAATAAAACCAATATTTTTATTTCTAAACTCAGAAATTTCATTGTCATTAAGATTGTGAATGTCAATATCATTTAGGGTTAACTCAGTTTTGTCTGACTCACTAAAGTTTTCAATTGTACCAACAATGTTTAAGAGTGTTGTTTTTCCAGCTCCTGAGGGACCAATAATTGAAATAAATTCTCCTTTTTCAACATCAAGTGAAATATTATCTAATATTTTTTGATTACCATAAGATTTAGATATGTTCTTTAACCTAATCATTTCTTTCTTAATCTGTTGTAATCTATAAAATAATTTATTCTTAAAGAAACCTGATGTTGAAATGGCAAATCAAAAAGACTTGATAGACTGTCGTTATAATCTAAATAAGAAAAATTATCTTGATTAAATATCTGATTTCTATATAGAAAAGTCAAGTTACTTCCAGGTGCAAACCACCATTCAAAATTTAAATCAAAATTCCACAAATTAAAATTTGTATTTGGATCTTTTTTTAAATTAGAATAATCAACAATTTTTCTATTACCGTCCTCTTTTAATTCAAATAAGATTTTATCATAATCAGCTGTACTCCAAAAATTTCTTGCTTTTAAACTAATTGCACTTTTTGTGTTTATATTATAGAGTAATTCAAAATTGTTTTCTAATGATTTAACATCTCTTCTTCCAAAAAATATTTTTTCCGAGTTTCTTTCAATATAACCTACATCATCTTTTGTATTGATAGTTTGCGATCCAATCCCAAATGATAGTTTGTTGGACGCTCTAAAATCTGAAGAGATTTGAAATCTTTTTCTATTTTTTTGTTCATCAAATGGCTCATTATAAAAATCAGTGCCAGAATATTCAAAGCCGTAAGTAAATTTATTTCTAGGATTTGATTTAAATTCAAGTTGGATTTCAAAATTTTCTGGTTCAATAAAGAATCTGTTTTTTACACGAGTCTCATCAAAATCCTTATACTTTGAAGTGTAATCAAAGTCAACACTTGCACTCATTAAATTTTTAAATGTAAAATTATTTCCTTGTCTGAATCCCCATGATTTTTTGGTAAATGTTTCGTAAGTATATCTACTGCTAGCAAATAAATAATTTGAAAAACTTCTAAGTATTTTTGTTTCTTTAAATATTTGATACCTAAGTCTTAAAATGAAGGCTTGGTTGTCTTTCATTCTATAGATTCCAAAATCATTTTGTCTATAGTAGGAATCTGTTCCATTCCATGAAATACCAGGTCTAAAGTTTCCTATAAGTTCGGATAAAGAAAAACTACCCCGAAATCCTTTTTTTTCGCTATTTTCTGGAGAATAACTTTGGTATAAATACGTTTTTAAATTGTATTTTTTATTGTTATCATAAAGATCAAATACTAAAGCTTGATTATTTGAATCGAAAGCTTTGCCTTCTCTTGTTACACTAGAGTTCAAAAAACTAATGGAGGAAAAATTATTAATTAATTGTTGAGATAAACTAATAATGTTATAATTAGTAATTGGAGCTATAACTACTTTTCTATTACTGCCTGTGATTTTATTACTAAAATATGCATGAGCCTCACCTGTAATAGCATTTAAAAATCCTATACTTAATTTTTTGTCAGTTGTTCCAGTTAATTTTACAGAGTTAATCAGGTTAGGCTTTTTGTCATACTTGATCAGTTCCTCATTGTTTAGTATGTAATCATTCTCATTAAATGAAATTTCTTGGCCAATTCTACGGCTATAAAAAAACTTTCCTGATCTATATCCAGCTCCATCAGCCTTTTCAAAAAGAGTAGCACCCTCTGTAAAGAACTGTCTGTTTTCATCGAATTCCTGTTCAAATGGAGTTAAATTAAGTTCTCTGTCATCAAAGGTGACTTGTCCAAAATCAGGAATAAGTGTAGCATCTAAAGTGAAGCTATTATTAATTCCATATTTTAAGTCCATTCCAGCAGAATATGAATTCTGTGGTGATATTCCTTTGGCATAATCTTGAGAAACTTGTAAGTAAGGATAAAAGAATAATCTAGTTGGCGGGTCTATATTTTTAATTCCTTTTAATAAACCAAAACCTTGTTGATATTTAAAAAGTTTTGGGTCAACACTATTCCATATATAATATTCACTTTTTTCCGGAACTACCCTTCCAAAATTTATTCCCCATTCCTGAATGTCTTTTTTTGGAAATCTTAGAGCACTGTATGGTATTCTCATTTCCACATACCATGCATTTTTGTCATAAGTTGTTTTTCCCTCAAAAACGGTGTCAAAGTTGTAATCATTTTCAGGGTCAAAATCGCCACTAGTAAACATGTCAGAAATCGTTCCTGCAGCAGTAACCTCAAATGATTGAAAATTTATTTTATCATCAAAAGTATTGATTGAAACCCAAAAAGCTTCTGACTGTATTCCTTCCGTCTTATCTCTTAATGCAAACTCCTTAGGCATATTTTCAGGATCTGGATGTTTATTTACAGCACCAACGTAAATTGCATAATCGTCATAGCCAAAATAAACTGTTGATTCATATTTTGGATCTATTTTAATTCCTGCTCTAGTTTCTGGAACCCATACGGAAAATCCACTATTAGGTTTTACTGAACTCCACTCATCGTTTGAAAATTTTCCATCGATATTCGGAGCTTTTTCAAATTTAAAAGCGCTTGCTATTTTTCTTTCTTGTGAAAAAATTATTAATGAAGAAAATACAAGTAGAAAATTAATAATTTTTCTCATTCGAAAATCAAATATATATTATTAAAATTTATTAGACTTTATTTTGTATTATTGGTTTAGTATGAGCAAAGATTATGCAATTTTAGCTTCTGGATGTTTTTGGTGCACTGAAACAATATTTGATAATGTAAATGGTGTATTAAGTGTTGTGCCCGGATATATTGGTGGAAGCACTAAAAATCCTACCTATGAACAGGTTTGTTCAGGAAATACGGGTCATGCTGAAGCAGTTAAAATAGAATATGATTCAAATATTATATCCTTTGATGAACTTCTTAAAGTTTTTTTTAAAACTCATGATCCTACAACTTTGAATAGACAAGGAAATGATGTTGGAACTCAGTATAGATCTGCAATTTTTTATAAAAATGAAAAAGAGCTGAATGTTTCTGAAAGCATGATTAAAAAATTAGATGATTCAAATTTATTTGATAATAAAATAGTAACGAGTTTAGAAAAAGAAACAAAATTTTTTGAAGCTGAGGAATATCATAAAAAATATTTTTATAAAAACCCTGAAAATGTTTATTGTCAACTTGTTGTCAAACCGAAGATTGAAAAATTTAAAAAATCAGGAAATTCCTTTCTAAAGAATTAATCTATTCTTTAAATATTAGACCAAAAGAAAGAAATTTAATTAGTTTTTTAGAAAATATAATAGACATTCTCAAGAAAAAATTAAATATAAATCTATCTTTTTTAAATGTAATAAGACTTGTAATTACGTTAAATACGAAACCAAAACATACAAGTAAAACTTGATAAACAGGAAATAAAATTAAAAAACGTGTGGGCCAATATATTAAAGCATTTAAACTGTCTAGTTTAAAGTATTCAGCAAGTGGACCTGAAAACCAAGCTGAAACAGAGCCTGTTACAGCAAATACAATTAAAATAATGA
>JAYNRW010000071.1:0-6815 GCA_038114965.1 Flavobacteriaceae bacterium
TAGGTGGAGTTGAAAGTTTAGCAAATCATCCAGCTTCAATGACACATGCTTCAATTCCTAAAGAATTAAGAGAAAAAACAGGTGTTGTTGACTCTCTAATTAGACTTAGTGTTGGCATTGAAGATCATGAAGATCTAATCCTAGATTTAAAACAAGCAATTAATTAATTATACTTACATTTAATTGTAATTAAACAATTAACAATGAATAAAATAATTTCTGATTTCCTCAAGGAAATTGACAAAAGAAACTCGCATGAACCTGAGTTTATGCAGGCTGTAAGAGAAGTTAGTGATGATCTAATTCCTTACATCGTTAGTCAAGAGATTTATCATGGTAAAAATGTTTTAATGAGAATGTGTGAACCTGAGAGAGTAATAATGTTTAGAGTAAATTGGATTGATGATAATGGTGAAATTCAGGTTAATAGAGGTTACAGAGTTGAAATGAATTCAGCTATTGGACCATATAAAGGAGGTTTAAGGTTTCATCCATCTGTTAATCTTAGTATATTAAAATTCCTTGCTTTTGAGCAAGTTTTTAAAAATAGTTTAACTACTCTTCCAATGGGTGGAGGAAAAGGTGGAGCTGATTTTGACCCAAAAAATAAATCTGATGGTGAAGTTATGAGGTTTTGTCAAAGTTTTATGACAGAATTATTTAGACATATCGGTCCCAATACAGATATTCCTGCAGGAGATATTGGAGTTGGTGGAAGAGAAATTGGATATATGTTTGGACAATACAAAAGATTGAAGAATGAGTTTACTGGTGTTTTAACAGGTAAAGGAGTTTCTTGGGGAGGATCATTAATTAGACCTGAAGCTACAGGATACGGTACTGTGTATTTTGCTGAAGACATGCTTAATTACGAAGGTGATTCAATCAAAGGGAAAAAAGTAACTATTTCTGGGTCTGGAAATGTAGCTCAATACGCAGCAGAAAAATGTATTCATTTAGGAGCTAAAGTAATATCAATGTCTGATTCCTCAGGTACAATACACGATAGTGATGGAATTGATCAAGAAAAATTAGATCATATCATGTATTTAAAAAATGAAAAAAGATCAAGAATAAATGAGTTTGTCAAAAAATATCCAAAAGCTAAATTTTATAAAAATAAAAATCCTTGGAGTTTAAGCTGCGATGTTGCTATTCCTTGCGCAACTCAAAACGAAATCACTGAAGCGGATGCAAAACTATTAATTAAAAATGGATGTAAAGTTGTAGCAGAGGGTGCAAATATGCCGTGTGAACCTGGAGCAATTAAACAATTTAAATTAAATAAAATTCTTTATGCTCCTGGAAAAGCATCGAATGCAGGTGGAGTAGCTGTTTCAGGTTTGGAAATGGCTCAAAACTCTCTTAGATATTCATGGACAAGAGAAGAGGTTGATCAAAAACTTAAAGAAATAATGATTAATATTCATAAATCTTGCCTTGAGTATGGTAAAGAAAAAAATTATATAGATTATAATAAAGGAGCAAACATTTCAGCTTTTATCAAAGTAGCTGATGCAATGCTTGCACAGGGTGTGGTTTAGTTAATGGTATATTCTACAGAGTCAATTGTTTTAGGTTATATCAATTACTCAGATACGAGTATTATTTTAAAATGTTTTACTGAAAAATTTGGTATCAAATCATATTTAATTAAAGGCATACGTTCCAGTAAAAAAAGAAAACTTCAACTAGGTCAATTCAACAGGTTAAATATTGTAGATATTGAAAGTAGTCATAGTAAAAAAGGAAATCTATCTTACATTAAAAATGTAAAGTCTATTAATTCCTTTCAGTCTATTAATTCTAACATATTAAAGTATAATATTACCCTTTTTATATCTGAAATTTTAAGTTCAGTTATTAGACACGAACAACCAGATTTAAAACTTTTTAATTTTATTAAAAAAAGTTTTATGTGGTTTGAAAACTCTGAAAAATTTTCAAACTTTCATATACTCTTTTTAATCTATTTAACAGATTTTTTAGGTATCCAGCCTGAAAATAATACTAACAACTTAAAACATTTTGATCTCGAAAATGGAAATTTCAACTCAATATGTGAATCGTCAAACTGTATTGAAGGTGAAGTTGTAGAACAATTATCTCTGATTTTGGGCACAAAATTTGATTACTCAAATAATATCTTAAACAATGTTAACCAAAGAAGAAACATGATAGATTTAATTTTAAAATACTATGAAATTCATGTTCCTGATTTTAAAAGGCCCAAATCACTAGAGATTCTTAATGAATTATTTTCCTAAAAGTATTTTATGTTTACTATTCTTAGTTTTTCTAAGTAATCTTAATTCTCAGACAATAACTGTTATCGACTCTGAAACTGAAACAACTATTCCTTCAGTTCTTTTATTCAATGAAAATAAATCAGTCTCTAAACTGACAGATTTTGAGGGTAAAATTTCAATAGATATTTTCAATAAAAATGACTCTATAACATTAAGTCATATTTCATACAAAGAAGAAAAATTTTCATTTAGCGAACTTAAAAATCTCAGTACTATTAAATTAACCATGAAATCAAGAGGCCTTGATGAAGTTGTTTTATCTGTAGCAAGAAATAAACAGAATCTTAAATCTCTTTCGAAAAAAGTTTCTATAATTAACAAGAAAACCATAGAATTTGAAAATCCTAAAACATCTGCTGAATTATTATATCATGCAGGTGGAATTCATATTCAAAAATCACAAGCTGGAGGTGGAAGCCCTGTAATTAGAGGGTTTGAAGCAAATAGAGTTCTTTTAGTAGTGGATGGAGTTAGAATGAATAATGCCATATATCGATCTGGACATTTACAAAACGCCATTACAATTGATGCTAATGCCTTAGAAAGAACAGAAATTATTTATGGTCCTTCGTCTGTTGGATATGGATCAGATGCACTAGGAGGAGTAGTTCATTTTTATACAAAAACACCAAGAATTAATAATTCGAAATTTTTTAACTACTACAAGTCAGTTTCTTACAACGTAAATAATAAAACTAAAATAAACAACTATAGTTTAGAACTTTCTAAAAGAAAATGGGCAAGTTATACAAGCTACACTAAATCATATTTTGGTGATATAGTTATGGGTAAGAATAGAAATCATGGTTTTAAAAGTTGGGGTCTTGTTGAATATTATTCTAAAAATAACGGAAACAACTTTTATGAAAATCAATCAATAAATAATAATCCAAATATTCAAAAAAACTCATCTTATAAGCAAAAGGATTTTATTCAAAAATTTAATTTTATAACAGGGGAAAATTCAAATTTAATTTTGAATTTTCAATACTCTAATTCAAGTAATATTTCAAGGTTTGATAAATTAAGTGAAATAACTAGTGATGGTAATTTAAAATACGCGCAATGGTATTATGGACCTCAAAAAAGATTATTAAGTTCAATAAAACTAAATTTAGCAGGTGGAAAGATATATGATTCAGCATCGTTAATAGCCTCTTTCCAAAAAATAAATGAATCTAGAAATAGTAGAAAGTTTGGTTCGCTTAATTTAAAATCTCAGGATGAAGATTTAAGGATTTTTTCAATAAATACAGATTTCTCCAAAAATTTAAATGAAATTAACTCTCTTGCCTATGGTTTTGAGTTTACAAATAATAAACTTAATTCTACAGCTAAAAATTTTGAGCTTGTAACAGAAAATAATAAAGTTATTGAAAGAAGTTACAGTAAGGGTTTAAGTAGATATCCAAGTGACGGTAGTGAATACGGCTCTATCGCAGCATATTTTGAGTTTAGAAAAAAAATTAGTTCTCAAACTAATCTAAGTATTGGCACAAGATATTCTTTAGTTGACATATCTGCTTCATGGGACAAAAATTTTTTGATGGACAATAATTTATATAGTTTTTTTAGGCAATTTGAAGATTTGAATTTTACAAATTCATCTATTAAAACTAGAATTGGACTTTCTCAAATAACTAATAATTTTAATAAAATTTCAATCAATTTGTCAAGTGGTTTCAGAGCTCCAAATATTGATGACGTGGGTAAAATTAGAGAAAATTCAGGTATTCTCACTGTTCCAAATGCTAAATTAAAACCTGAAAATGCGTATACTATTGATTTAGGTTTTAATAGATATGATAAAGCCTTCTCTTATAATTTTAATCTTTACTTTACTTTATTAAACCGTACCATTGGAAGAGATCTTTTTTATGATTATGATGATACAACAACTCAAAATCCAATTACTGTATTGTACGATAATGAAGAAGTAATTACAATGGGTAATTATAACTTAGGTAATTCCAGTGTATATGGATTTAATTTCGATGCAAATTATTCTTTTGATGAATATTTTTATTTGATTGGAAATCTTACTTATACCAAAGGTGATATTGTATATAATGATTATCCGATGCCATCAATTCCTCCATTATTTGGGTCTTTAAAACTAAGGTTTCAAAAAAATAATTTTAATATTCAATTGAAATATAAGTTTTCACAATCAAAATCGGCTGATGATTATAGTTTTGGTGGTGAAGACAGTATAGATGAAACTCCTTTTGTTTATGAAGATGGAGAAATAAAATATTTGGGTATGCCTGAGTGGGGGATTTTTCAGCTATCCTCATTATTTAGAGTTTCGAAAAAAATGAAAGCTCAATTATTACTGGATAATATATTCGATATACACTACAGGGAATTCGCTTCTGGAATTTCTTCACCTGGAAGATCTTTAAACTTAATGTTGATTTTTGATTAAGTATACCTTATAATCAATAAATTAGAGTAAAATTAAGTAAATTCGCATTTTTTATTTTTAATGTCATTTAAAGAATATAAAACATTAGATCTTACAGAAATTTCAAATAAGATTTCTGATTATTGGGACAAAGACAAAACTTTTGAAAAAAGTATTTCATCAAGAGATAATTCTGAAGATTTTGTTTTTTTTGAAGGGCCCCCTTCCGCCAATGGAATGCCTGGTATTCATCATGTTATGGCCAGAGCTATTAAAGATATTTTTTGCCGATATAAAACATTAAAAGGATTTAAAGTTAATAGAAAAGCAGGGTGGGATACACATGGATTGCCTGTAGAATTGGGTGTAGAAAAAGAATTAAATATTTCTAAGGAAGATATTGGAACCAAAATTAGTATTGAAGAATATAATGAAGCTTGTAAAAAAGCTGTAATGAAGTATACTGATGTTTGGAATAATTTAACTAAAAGAATAGGCTATTGGGTTGATATGGATAATCCATATATAACTTATAAATCAAAATATATTGAATCAGTTTGGTGGCTTCTTAAAAAACTTTATGATGATAATTTAATATATAAAGGATATAGTATTCAACCATATTCACCTAAAGCTGGTACTGGGCTAAGCTCACACGAATTAAACCAACCTGGTACTTATCAAGACGTTACAGATACAACTGTAACTGCTCAGTTTGAATGTGTATCAAATTCTTTACCTGATTTCTTGTCTAAATATTCTAAAATTTATGTTTTAGCATGGACAACTACTCCATGGACACTTCCCTCAAATACTGCGCTTACAATTGGAAAAAAAATTGATTATGTTTTAATTAAAACTTATAATTTATACACTCATAAAGCAATTAATGTGATAGTTGCTAAGGATTTAATTGGAAAGGTTTTTAAATCAAATTTTGTTGAAGTAAAAAGTGATGAAGAATTAATCTTTGATTCAATTAAAAATATACCTTATTTAATTTGTGAAAGTTTTAAAGGAAAAGATATTTTAGAAGTTAAGTATCATCAACTTTGGGAAGATGCTCCTCTACCAGCAAATAACCCTGAAAATGCATTTAGAATTATATCTGGAGACTTTGTTACTACTGATGAGGGTACAGGTATAGTTCACACATCACCAACATTTGGTGCAGATGATGCTTTAGCAGCAAAAAATGCATCTCCTGAGGTTCCTCCAATGTTAGTTTATAATGAAGCGGAAGAACTTGTCCCGCTTGTAGATTTACAAGGAAAGTTTTTAAATACTCTTAAAGGAATTGGGGGAAAGTATGTAAAAAATGAATATTATGATGATGGGCTTGCCCCTGAAAAATCAGTTGATGTTGAAATAGCAATTAGACTTAAAGAAGAAAACAAGGCTTTTAGAGTAGAAAAATATACTCACAGTTATCCAAATTGTTGGAGAACTGATAAACCAGTATTGTATTATCCTTTAAACTCTTGGTTTATAAAAGTAACTGAAAGAAGAAATGAGTTAATAAAAAATAATTCTAAAATTAATTGGAAACCTAAGGCTACTGGTGAGGGTAGATTTGGAAATTGGTTAAATAATGCCAATGATTGGAATTTATCAAGGTCTAGATTCTGGGGAATTCCTCTTCCAATATGGGTTAGTGAAGATGGAAGTGAAACTAAAACTATAGGATCTGTGATTGAATTATATGAAGAAATTGAAAGATCAATTAGTAAAGGCTTTATGAAAACTAACCCTTTACATAAATTTAAAACAGACGATTTATCAGATGAAAATTATGATAATATTGATTTACATAAACATATTGTTGATAATATCATTTTAAGTTCAAATAATAACAAAAAAATGTTCAGAGAAAGTGATTTAATTGATGTTTGGTTTGACTCGGGAGCGATGCCTTATGCTCAATGGCATTATCCATTTGAAAATAAAGATTACATAGATAAACATAAATTCTTTCCAGCTGATTATATCGCCGAGGGTGTAGATCAAACACGTGGATGGTTTTATACTTTACATGTAATAGGTACATTAATATTCAAATCGAATAGTTATAAAAATGTAATATCCAATGGCCTAGTACT
>JAYNRW010000072.1:0-3200 GCA_038114965.1 Flavobacteriaceae bacterium
AGAAGAATACCAATGGCCTATAGGTGATGTGTGGAATGTGTTTGGAGACACTGATAAGGAAGAAAAAATCGACAGAAATAACAATGGAATTATTGACTATTTTGGTTTATACTTCCAACTAGAATATGCAGTTGATAATTTATCTGTGTTTGTTCAAGGTTCTGGATCAAGTAAAGGTTTCCAAAGAGAAGAATTTTATTTGTATCAAACAGGAGATCCAATGCAATACTCTGAAAAAGTAAATATTGCTGGTGGAACAATTAAAGGTGGAGCTAACTGGAACATTGACGCTAAAAGCAATATTTTTGCTAATGCAGGATTTTTCTCAAAGCAACCTAATTTAGGAGCAGTTTTCCAAAACTATGATCAAATTGCTACACCTGATGATGAACTTTTCAATGAAAAAATTGTTGGATTAGAATTTGGTTATGGTTACAGATCTAGTAATCTTGACTTTAATATAAACTTATATCAAACTACTTGGACAGATCGATTCCTTTTTGAAAACGTTACAATAAATGGTGAAAGAGGTGAAGCTAATTTCTCAGGTGTTAAACAAGTTCACACAGGAATTGAATTCGATGGAGTTTGGGATATGAGTCCTTTTGTTTCTTTAAGAGGTGCTTTAACGTTAGGTGATTATGCATATGGTGGAAATGTTACAGATGATGCAGTGACTACCAATCAATCTAATGTAAGTATTGGTTCTGCTACACTTTATCTTGATGATGCGAAGGTAGGTGATACAGCGCATACTACTGCATATGTAGACTTAACAATTAGACCAACTGATAGATTTAAATTCAATGTCGATTTATTTCATGCGGCAAACTTGTACGGATCTATAAATGCAGAGGATTTTGATGAGCCTGGTGTAACTAATATGGAAATGCCATCTTACAATTTATTTGGTGCAGGTGCTTCATATAGATTCCCAATGGGTGAAGATCAAGTTTATTTAAGATTAAACATTAATAACCTTTTTGATGAAGAATATTATCAAGAGTCTGCTAATAACTATTTAGCAACTGATTCTACAACTAATTATAAAGGAATTAATGTTAGAAATAGAGTAATCCCTGGATGGGGAAGAACATGGAATTTAGGACTTACTTATAGATTCTAAAAATTCTATTTGATTTATAAAAACCCTCTTCGGAGGGTTTTTTTATTTCATTCCACCAACTACAATCACAAACTCTCCTTTAACTTTAATATCACTAATCTGATTTAAAACTTCTTTTAAATTTCCTCTCAATGTTGATTCGAAAACTTTAGATATTTCTTTTGTGATGGATACTTGTCTCTCAGGTCCGAAAGTCTTTAAAAAATCTGTGAGGGTTTTGATTAGTTTGTGTGGGGATTCATAGAAAATCATTGTTCTTTTTTCAGAGGACAATTCTTCCAAACGAGTTTTCCTTCCTTTTTTTATTGGCAAGAATCCTTCAAAAGTAAATCTTTCACTTGGTAGACCACTAACTACTAAAGCCGGTATTAATGCTGTAGGACCAGGTAGGCATTCTACGTCTATCTGATTATCTATACATTTTTTTACAATTAAATATCCCGGATCTGAAATCCCTGGGGTTCCTGCGTCCGAAAGCAAACCAGTTTTAACCCCTGCCTTAATATCATTTATACATTTTTCAATTAGAGAGTGTTCATTAAACTTGTGATATGACTTAAGTTTTTTCTTAATACCCAAATGATTTAAAAGCTTAATAGTTCTTCGAGTATCCTCACATAAAATTAAATCTACATTTTTAATTGTTTCTATAGCTCTAATAGTAATATCTTCTAAATTTCCAATTGGGCTTGGTATTAAAACTAACTTTGACATTAAAATTTATCTTTGTATTAAATTACAACAAAAATAAAGGAAATAAATAGTGGGAAGTATTGAGATAATATGTGGATCTATGTTTTCTGGTAAAACCGAAGAATTGATAAGACGTCTAAAAAGACTAAGCTACGCTAATAAAACTTTTAAAGTATTTAAGCCTGAAATAGATACTAGAAATAAAAAAAATTCTATTCAAACACATAGTAAGATTGAAATTGAAGCACAAACTGTAAATAAGGCAGTTGAAATTTTAAAACATAAAGAAACTTTTGATGTGATTGGAATCGATGAAGCTCAGTTTTTTTCTAATGACATTGTTGAAGTTTGTAATAATTTAGCAAACGGTGGAGTAAGAGTTATTGTAGCTGGATTAGATATGGATTATTCAGGAAAACCTTTTGGACCAATGCCTAATTTAATGGCAATTGCAGAAGAAGTAACAAAAGTTCATGCGGTATGTGCTGATACTGGACTTCCTGCTTTATATAGTTTTAGAAAGCTAGAAAATGAAGATGTTGTTATGCTTGGAGAGAAGAATGAATATGAGCCACTTTCAAGAAAAGCTTTTGTGTCTAAAATGAAAAAAAAATAAGTTGAATAATAATACCTACCTAAAAATCAACTTAAAAAATCTAGTAGCTAACTTTTTATTTCTAAAAAGCAAAATTTCTGATACAACTAAGTTTCTTGGAGTAGTTAAAGCTTTTGGATATGGGTCTGACTCAATTCAAATAGCAAAATGTTTAGAAAATCACAGCATAGATTATTTAGCAGTAGCGTATACTTCTGAAGCAATACAATTAAGAGAAAATGGGATTAAAATTCCAATATTAGTCCTGCATCCACAGATTGGAGATTTCAAGAGCATATTCCAATACGATTTGGAACCAAATATTTACTCCTTTAAGATTTTGAATGAATTTATAAATTATAAAAGTATAAATCAAAATCAACCAATACATTTAAAATTTAATACTGGTTTAAACAGACTTGGATTTAAATATTCTGATATTAATAATCTTTGTGATATTATAAAATTAAATAATATCAATATTAAATATATATTTTCTCATTTAAGCGCTTCTGAGGATTTATCTGAAATCCAATTCACTGAAAGTCAAATAAAATTGTTTGAAAAAATTTCTGAAGACATGGAAAAAAAGCTAAATAGAAGAGTTGACAAACATTTACTTAACACATCAGGTATATTAAATTTTTCTGATTATCAATATAACATGGTTAGAAGTGGAATTGGACTATATGGGTTTGGTAATGATTATAATTACAAAAGTAACTTAAAGCCTGTTGTAAGCTTAATCTCAACTATATCTCAAATTCATGAAATTAAAAAAGGAGA
>JAYNRW010000072.1:3300-6745 GCA_038114965.1 Flavobacteriaceae bacterium
TCAGATTAGTTTTAAATAAAACATTTTGATTTTATTATGATATAAATCATCTGATTTAAAATGATGATTTGATTTTTAATTAGATTTGCCCCTAAATATTACATAATGAAATTAGCTGTAGTTGGAATCACCGGAATGGTTGGTCAAGAAATGATAGATGTTCTTGAAGAAATGAACTTTCAAATTGATGAATTTATACCTGTAGCTTCTGAAAGGTCTATCGGTAAGATGATAGAATATAACGGTTCAAAGTATGAGGTTATTGGCATGGAAGATGCTGTTAAGTTAAAACCTAATATTGCTATTTTCTCGGCTGGTGGAAGTGTTTCTCTAGAATGGGCTCCCAAGTTTGCAGAAGTAGGAACAACTGTTATTGATAATTCTTCAGCTTGGAGGATGGATGAAACAAAAAAACTAATTATTCCTGAAATAAATGGTGATATTTTAACTAAGGATGATAAAATAATAGCTAATCCCAACTGTTCTACTATTCAAATGTTGATGGCTTTATACCCAATTCAAAAAAAATATGGAATTACTAGAATTGTTGTATCTACTTATCAGTCTATTACTGGAACTGGAATAAAGGCTGTCAATCAACTTGAAAATGAATATAAAGGTGAGTCTGGTGATATGGCGTATAATTATCAAATTCATCAAAATGCAATTCCTCATTGCGATGATTTTTTAGAAAATGGTTATACAAAGGAAGAAATGAAATTAGTGAATGAAACTAATAAAATTTTTAATTCAGAGATATCAATAACTGCAACTGCTGTCAGAATCCCTGTTATGGGAGGGCATAGTGAATCTGTAAATATAACATTAGAAAACCCCTTTAACCTCAAAGAATTAGTTGATGAACTAAAATCTTTTAATGGTTTAGAAGTTAAAGACGATCCAGCAAGTAATTTATATCCAATGCCTTTCTTTTCTAGAGGATCAAACAATGTCTATGTTGGGAGAATTAGAAAAGATTTTTCATGTGAAAACAGTCTTAATCTGTGGGTAGTTGCTGATAATTTAAGAAAAGGTGCAGCTACTAATGCTGTTCAAATTGCAAAACTTATTGTTAAAAACAACCTTGTTTAGCCATTATAATCTTCCATAAATTTTGTGGTATAAACACCCTTGATATAATTAGGGTCATCCATTAGTTTCCTATGAAATGGGATTGTAGTTTTAATACCTTCAATAACAAATTCATCAAGTGCTCTTCTCATTTTATTAATGGCCTCGTTTCTTTCACGATCTGTTGTAATAATTTTTGCAATCATTGAGTCGTAATTAGGCGAAATAGTATATCCACTATAGACATGTGTGTCAACTCTAACACCATGACCTCCAGGTAAATGAAGATTTGTTATTTTTCCTGGTGATGGTCTAAAATCATTTTGAGGATCTTCAGCATTAATTCTACATTCAATAGAATGAAGTTTTGGATAATAATGATTTCCAGAAACTTTAATGCCAGCTGCAACTTTAATTTGTTCTTTTATTAAATCGTAATCAATTACTTGTTCCGTAATTGGATGTTCAACTTGAATCCTAGTATTCATCTCCATAAAATAAAAATTCCTTTTATTGTCAACTAAAAATTCAACAGTACCTACCCCCTCATAATTAATAAATTTAGCAGCCTTAACAGCGGCTTTCCCCATTCTATCTCTTAATTTATCTGTCATAAATGGGGATGGTGTTTCCTCTGTTAATTTTTGGTGTCTTCTTTGAATCGAACAGTCTCTTTCTGATAAGTGTGAAACATTTCCAAATTGATCTGCTATTATTTGAATTTCTATGTGACGAGGTTCTTCGATTAGTTTTTCAATATACATATCATCATTACCAAAAGCTGCTGAAGCTTCTTGTTTAGCGCTATTCCAACTCTTTGAAAATTCAGACTTATTCCAAACTGCTCTCATTCCCTTACCTCCTCCTCCGGCAGAAGCTTTAATCATTACTGGAAACCCAATATTATTAGAAATTTTAATAGCTTCTTCCTCTGATTCGATAGCACCTCCTGATCCAGGAATGGTAGGAACTTTTGCTTTATTCATAGTAGATACCGCAGTGGCTTTATCCCCCATTTTCTCAATCATTTCAGGTGAGGGACCAATAAATTTTATTTTATGTTCAGAACATATTTTTGAAAACTTAGCATTTTCAGAAAGAAATCCATATCCAGGATGAATTGCATCAGCATTTGTTATCTCAGCAGCTGCAATAATATTGGAGATTTTTAAATATGATTCAGAACTAGGTGCAGGGCCAATACATACAGCTTCATCAGCAAATCTTACATGTAAACTTTCTTCATCTGCCTTTGAATATACAGCAACAGTTTTAATACCCATTTCTTTACAAGTACGAATAACACGCATTGCAATTTCACCTCTGTTTGCAATTAGAATTTTTTTAAACATAATTGAAAATTAAGGCTCAACTAAAAAAAGTGGTTGATCAAATTCAACTGGGGTAGCATCATCAACAAGAACTTTAACTATTTTTCCTGAAATATCCGATTCAATTTCATTAAAAAGTTTCATTGCTTCAATGACACAAAGTGTTTGTCCTTCAGAAATTTGATCACCAATCTCAACAAAATTATCTTTATCAGGGGATGGTTTTCTATAAAAAGTACCAATAATAGGAGACTTAATAGTGTGATAATTA
Organism: Flavobacteriaceae bacterium; assembly: GCA_038114965.1. GTDB lineage: Bacteria > Bacteroidota > Bacteroidia > Flavobacteriales > Flavobacteriaceae > Eutrophosalina. The sequence goes on from JAYNRW010000072.1 coordinate 5,974, forward strand.
GTATCATCATTAGATTCGGAAGCTTTAACTGATTCAACTTGTTGTGGTTCTTGAGTAACAGGTGGTTGAACAACAGGTGCAGCTTGGACAGGTTGAATTTGTGAAACAACAGGTTGTTGAACAATTTGAGGTTGATCTGAAACGTTTGTGTTACCCTTGATATTGATTTTAATATTACTGTTCTCAATATTAACCTCACTAACGCCAGTTCTAGCTACAAATTTGATTAATTGTTGGATTTGTTTAAAATTCATTATTTATAATTAAATAGATGAGCAAAAATGATAAAAAAATTAAAAAAAACACAAAAAAAATGATAAAAAAATTAAAAAAAACAATAAAAGACACTTTATTTTTAAAAAAAATGAATAAAAACTAGGTAAATTTTAATATTAAGTTGTTTTTAAATTAAAATTAGGTCAAAAACATGCATTGTTTGATTGTTTTAATGTAAAAAAAGTGTTTTTTTAATTAAAAATGACAAAAAAAGGCATTTATTATATTTATTTTTGAAGAAATTTGAGTTTGTTTTAGTAGAAATTATAATAAACACTAAATATTTAGTTAAAACGAAAAAAAATGTAATAAAACAGTAAATAATAATATAAAAACATAAAAAAAAGCCCAAAAAGGGCTTATATTTTAAAAAAAAGAATAAAAAATTATGGTTTTTACTCCGTTTCTTCCACAGAATCGATTAATACTTTACCACGATAATAAAGTTTACCTTCATGCCAATGAGCACGATGATATAAATGATCCTGACCAGTAG
>JAYNRW010000073.1:0-6669 GCA_038114965.1 Flavobacteriaceae bacterium
GAAGTATAGGAAATGGATTTAGATTATCAAAAAACCTATCAAATAAACAATCTGAACTTGACAATGAAATAATTCCTGATTTTAAAAGAAACTTTGATGAACTGGAGGATGTCAGTGATGAAGTTTTTGAGGTATATAAATCTCAGTTTGATTATGGTAATAAACCACTAAATTCAATTACAACTAATATTGAGGATTTTAATGAAGGATATACGGCTCAAAAATTTGAATTAGAGACAACATATGAAAGTGATGAAAAATTAACTGGATATATTGTTTTCTCGAACAAATTTAAAGACAAATACAGTCCAGTAATTATATTTCCAAATGCTAGTTCAATAGGTACCAATAATGATTCTGATTTTCCAAACCTAGGATTTAAACATCTTCTAGATGAGGGATATGCAATCATTCAGCCTATGTATTTTAATACATATAACAGAGAAAAAATATTAAAGACATTTTGGGCTAGTGAATCTGCAGATTATAAGGATGCCATTATTAAAATTGGGCAAGATTACAAAAGAACTCTTGATTACATTGAGTCAAGAAACGATTTTGATTTTAGTAAGATGTCTTACTTTGGTTATAGTTGGGGCTCAACTACATCAAATTATTTATTAGCTATTGATGACAGGATTAAAGCAGCAGTAATATGTGTAGGTGGCTTAATGCTTCAAAAATCAAAAAAGGAAGTAGAAGCACACTACTACGTAAGAAGAATAAAAACACCTATACTACATATCATTGGCAAGGAAGATGGAATTTTTGGGTATGAGGAAAATTATAAGCCTTGGAAAAAATTAATTGGAACCCCCAAAGATAAATTGAAGCTTATTGAGCTTGATAATGTAGGACACGGTTTACCGTGGGATACGATTATAAAACATCACTCTAATTGGATTAAAGCTCACACTATAAATTAACTGGCAAATAACTGTCAATTTTTAGATAATTTGTAAATTGTAGTTGTTATAAACGTTGATTTGAAATAGTTTAGAAAATAAAAAAACCTCAATAAAATTGAGGTTTTAAGTGCGGGTGAAGGGACTCGAACCCCCAAGCCTCGCGGCACTAGATCCTAAGTCTAGCGTGTCTACCAATTTCACCACATCCGCAAAACGGAAGCAAATATAAGCAAGATTATTAAAATAAAGCGATGTTTTATTAATGTAAAAAAATTGAATTTGACTAAATTTGAATACATCAATTATGGAAATAAAATCATATATAGAAAATAACAAAAAGAAATTTTTAAATGAACTTTTTGATTTAATCAGAATACCGTCAATAAGTGCAGTAAAGGAATATAAAGGAAGTGTAAGAGAAGCTGCAGAGTTTTTAAAAAATCAATTTGAAAATATCGGTTTAGACAACTGTGAAATTTGTGAAACTAATGGGCATCCAATTGTATATGCTGAAAAAATAAAGGATGCTAATCTACCAACTGTTTTAATTTATGGACATTATGATGTACAACCTGTTGACCCTATTGAACTTTGGGACTCAGATCCATTTGAACCAATAATTAAAAAAACTGATATTCATCCTGAAGGGGCAATTTTTGCAAGAGGGTCTTGCGATGACAAAGGACAAATGTATATGCATTTAAAAGCAATAGAAGTTTTAAACAATACAGGTGGAGTACCTTGTAATATTAAATTCATGATTGAAGGTGAAGAAGAAATTGGAAGTGATAATTTAGAAATTTTTGTAAAAGAAAATAAAGAAAAACTGAAATCTGATATTATTCTTGTTTCTGATACTGGAATGATTGATAAAAAGACTCCATCAATAACAACTGGGTTAAGAGGGTTGGCATATTTAGAAGTTGAACTTACAGGACCAAATAGAGATTTACACTCTGGTCACTATGGTGGAAGTGTTGCTAATCCTATAAATAGCTTAGCTAAAATGATTTCATCTTTACATGATGAAAATAATAAGGTAACAATACCAGGATTTTATGATAAAGTAATTGAATACAGTGATGAGGAAAGAGAAAAAGATAAAATTCCATTTAGTTTAGAAGAATTTAAAAATTCATTAGAGATTGATGAAGTTCATGGTGAATATTCTTTTAATACACTTGAGAGAAGATCTATTAGGCCCTGCTTAGATGTTAATGGAATATGGGGAGGATATACTGATGAAGGATCAAAAACTGTTATCCCAAGTAAGGCTTTTGCTAAAATTTCAATGAGATTAGTAAGTAATCAAAACTGGAAAGAAATTAGCAAACTTTTTACAGAACATATGAAAAACATCACTCCTGCAGGAATGAGGATTAAAATTTCTGAACACCATGGTGGTGAACCATATATTACCTCCACAGATTCAAAAGCTTATAGAGCTGCAAGCCAAGCATATTTATCAGTATTTAATAAGGAGCCCTACGCATTGAAGGATGGAGGATCAATTCCAATTATTGCTCAATTTGAAAAAGAGTTAGGTGTCAAAACTATATTAATGGGGTTTGGACTTGATAGTGATGCAATACACTCTCCAAATGAACATTTTGGTTTATCAAACTTTTACAATGGAATTGAAACTATTACAAATTTCTATAATTTTTATAGTAAATAATTAATTTTTAATCAGTTAAATCAATCATAAATAGTTCGGAAGCTATTCCATCTGCCAGGAATCTACCTGATTCTGTGGTTGTATAAATATCTTTATCCTTATTTATTAAGTTTTGATTAATGTATTTCTTTACTGTCTTTAGAAAATATTCCTTGAAGCGTGAGTCAAATTGTTGCTCTATATAATTTAATGAAATACCCCACATGGTTCTAAGACCAGTCATTATATACTCATTATACTGATCTATTTTTGAAAGTTCTTCAATTTTATGATATAATTTTCCAGAATTGATATGATCAATATATTTTTTATTATTGGAAATATTCCAACTTCTATTAAGACCATCGTAACTGTGAGCAGAAGGACCAACTCCAATATATTTTTTTCTAGACCAATAAGCAGTGTTATTTTTTGAAAAATAATTTTCCTTAGCAAAACTTGATAACTCATAATTAATATAATTTTTGAGAACTAGTTCTTTATTGACATGCATGAATTGTTCATAAACTATTTTGTCATCAGGAAGAACAACAATTCCAGTATTAACAAACTTATCTAATGCAGTTTTTGGCTCTATAGTAATAGCATATGATGAAATGTGATTAACATCAAAGTCTGTTAAAGTTTTAATATTATAATTTAGTGTTTCTACGGAAGAGTTAGGTAGGCCATATAATAGGTCAACTGAAATATTATCAAAAACTTTTTTTGAATCCTCAACTGATTTCAATGCTTTTTTAGAATCATGGGCTCTATTCATCAACTTTAGCTCAGAATCAATAAATGATTGAACTCCAATACTTAATCTATTAATTGATAAATTTTTAAAGTTTTTGAGTCTTTCTAGTGAGATATCATCAGGATTTGCTTCTAGCGTAATTTCAGGATCAGAAATGATTTTATAATTTTTATCAATTGATTTTAAAATAATTTCAAAATCACTAATATCTAATAATGTGGGTGTTCCACCACCAAAATAAATTGTTTCAATTTTTTCTTTATTGATTTTAGATTTTAAAAAAATTTCATCTGCAATAGCATTTACAAGAAAATCTTTGGATTTAAGACTTGTTGAAAAATGAAAGTTACAATAATGACAAGCTTGTTTACAAAAAGGAATATGAATATATATACCTGCCAATTAGTTAATTTTTTCAGGATTGTTCTTGACATAAGATGCCCATCCACTAAATTTAGTTCCATGATTACTAATCTTTTTTGAATTAAAAAAATGACACATAGCTGCAGCTAATCCATCTGTTGAATCTAAATTTTTTGGAATCTCTTTAAATTTTAAAATACTTTGTAACATTTTAGCTACTTGTTCTTTAGATGCATTACCATTTCCAGTTATTGCCATTTTTATTTTTTTTGGAGAATATTCTGTAATAGGTATTTCCTTAACCAAACCAGCTGCCATTGCAACTCCTTGTGCTCTTCCTAATTTAAGCATAGACTGAACATTTTTTCCGAAAAAAGGGGCTTCAATAGCAATTTCATCTGGATTATATTTTTCAATAATTAGACTTAGTGAAGAAAAAATCTTCTTCAACTTTAGATAATGATTATCCAATTTTTTTAGGCTAAAATCATCAAAATCAATTAGGCTAACATTTTCACCTTTAACTGATATAATTCCATAACCCATAATCGTTGTACCCGGATCTATGCCCAAAATTATCTTTCCGCTCATCAATTTGACTTTAAAATTATTGGCAACTTAATTTTAGAACTGACATAAATACCTAAATTAGTTTTTGTTGCAGGTAAAACTTTAGGAAAATTATCAAATATTCTATACACCACTTCATCTAAATTATTCACAGAAATAATAACATCATTAAAGCCAGAAATTTTATCAAAAATTATAACTCCTTCTTTATTTATTGTCAATTCAATTAAAACAGTGTCATTAATATCAGAATTCACACTCTTTATTTCACTCATTAAGTTCTGAGTAAAGAGGTCCGATAAATATGAGTTAAAACAATTTATTCTTAGTTTTTTTTCTGTAAACTTATCACAATCAGTTGTTGATGGATATTCATCAGTATTATTCCAGGAAGTTTGTATTTCTATTTTATCAACTGAATTATCTTGAAAATTATAATTACATGCATTAATAAGAATAAAGAAAATAAATATTATTTTTACTTGGCTCATCCCATATGAAATTACAAAAATTGTATTAAAGTTTACTATGGACATTTTACTTTTAATAATTGGAATTGTTTTATGCCTTGTTGGTATTGTAGGTAGTTTTTTACCTATTTTACCTGGTCCGCTAGCATCATGGGCTGGGTTATTAATTTTAAATTTTACATCATATGTAAGTTTTAGTTTTTGGTTTTTATTAATAACTTTTTTGATTGCATTTTCTATTTCAGTAATTGACTATTTAATTCCAATAATTGGAGTTAAAAAGCTGGGAGGATCAAATGGTGGTCAAATTGGTGCAACAATAGGGCTTTTAATGGGATTATTTATTTTGGGTCCTATAGGAATTATATTAGGACCTTTTTTAGGAGCGGTAACAGGTGAGATTATAACAAATAAAAGTTTATCAAGCTCTTTATTACCTGCGTTTGGTTCTTTAATAGGTGTATTAACTGGAACAGTATTAAAAGTAATTGTAACTGTTGTTTATTTATTTTACTTTCTTTACTCCTTTATATCAAACATCTAGTAGTATGCAGATCTGTTGTCATTAATATCTGCAGATTCCTTCAGAGACTCGACAATTAAAAAATCAAGATTAGATCTACTTTTACTTGTAATTTGCTTTTGATAAGGAATAAATGAATTTGGTGAATTAGAACTGTTATTTACTTTGTCAACTCTCATCATATATACACCAGTTTCTCCTTTTATAAGATTTGATACCTCATTTAATTCTAATGAAAAAGCTTTGCCAATTAAACCAGGTTCATAACCTGCTTGAGAAACTATAGGAGTATTTTTATTAATAGCATCTACATTAATAATTTCAGTATTGTTGTTTTGAGCTAATTCTTCAAGAGATTTTAACCCCTTATTATTTTTTAAAATAATCTCTGCTTTTTTCTCGTTCTGTAAAATTGGTAAAACAGTAATTAAAGCAAGATCATTACTCTGTAAACCTTCATCTTTTTTATCAATAAGTTGAGCAATTATATATCCACCATTAGAAACATCAAATCTTTGATAGTCATTTAATGAAGTTTCTTCATTATAAAGCCACTGTACTAATCTTCTTTGGTTTGGAATTCCAGGTAAATCATGATCAAGTCTACTAATGTTATTTAATGTTTTTGATTCAATATTAAATTTATCTGAAACTTCATCAATACTGCCGACACTTGAAAGCTCAATTTCAAATTTTGAAGTTATATTGAATACTGAATCACTTGTTTTTTCTGAAGGTATATTTCTTAACGCAAGAGTTGCTACTTTAACTAAATCTTCCTTAGCCGTAATTTTAATAATATGAAATCCAAAATCAGTTTCTACTAAACCTATTCTACCTACTCTGTTTTTAAATACAAAATCACTAAAAGGTTCTGCCATCATTCCTTCTTGAAAAAATCCTAGATCACCTCCATTAGTTTTTGAAGGTCCATCAGAATTCTCCAGTGCTAATGTTGAAAAATTGTTTGAATCAGATCTTGCTAATCTTAAAATTCTGTTCGCTTCTTTTCTAGCTTCATCCTTTGTTCGGGTGATTTGAGGTGTTGAACCTTGAGCACCAGAATATGATATTAAAACATGACTTGCTCTTGCGTTACCATTTCTTTTTTTATCCAAAAGTTTAGATACTTTAAAATATTCACCATCAACATATGGACCATAGGTTTTATTATTATCAAGATTAAAAATCAATTCACCATGATTTGACGGGAAAAAACCTTTAGGTCTATAAATTGTATCAAATGGAATATCAGAATTTTCTTCAAGGTAAAACTCAATATCAGTAGTAGTAATAAAACTTGGAACAACTTCATTTAACTTGGTGCCTTGATTATATTCATCATTTTCTACTAACATTTCACTAAGTTTAGTTCTTAGTTCTCTTTCGTCCTTTTGAGAAGGCTTTTCTTCAAAAAG
>JAYNRW010000074.1:0-6653 GCA_038114965.1 Flavobacteriaceae bacterium
TATTTAAAAGTAGAATCAAAAACAGTTAGAAAAACTGCTAAACTTGTAAAGAAATGAAAGCTTTAAAAAAATTATTAATATTTTCAGTAGTAACAATATTATTTTCATGTAGTGGAAGTGACGGTAATGGTGGCGGTGGTGTAACTCCTCCTCCTCCTCCTCCATCGCCTACGGCTGCTACTTTAACGGCACCCGCAAATAATACCGAATGCCTGGATGGTGAAAATGTTGAGTTTTCATGGAATGCATCACAAAATACTGACAGTTATACAATCATTGTCAAGAATTTGTTAACTGCACAAAGTTTATCACAAACTACAACCTCTACAAAAGTCACAATAAAACTTGAAACTGGTCAACCATACTCATGGTATATTGTATCATCTTCTAATAGTACTACAACTACAGCGCAAAGTGGTAAATGGAAATTCTACTTAAAAGGTGAACAAACTTTAAATTATGCTCCATTTCCAGCTGATTTAACTGCACCTAAATCAGAATCAACTGTCAATGCTGGGAGTATAAAGTTTGAATGGAGTGGTTCTGATGTTGATACTGGTGATACTTTATCATATGATATTTATGTTGATACATCAAATCCTCCAACTTCAAGAATTAGAACAGGATACACATCATCAACACTAGATTATACAATTTCTGAGGGTGGAACTTATTATTGGAAAATAGTTACCAAGGATAATCATGGTAGTAATTCTGACTCAGGAATTTCTATGTTTAAAGTTGTCGAGTAGAAAAATTATCTAATACTTTAAAAAAGTATTTGATTTCATTCTCTGTATTATAAAAAGCTAAGCTAACTCTACATCCATTTCCTCTTTGAGATGTCTGTATGTTGTTTTCAATAAGAAAAGAGTGAAGTTTTCCATCTTTATCATCAATATTAAATATAGATGAGTGTGTTTGTCTACTAAATATTTTAGAGTCTAAAAGTTTTCTATCTTTCAATCCACCAAGCATAATTTTACTTAGTCTTTTAGTTTCAGAAGATATATAATCAATTTGTTTATTTATTAGGGATATAGAAAATTTAAGACTTCCAAATGAAAATAAATCTAGATGTCCACCCTCAATTGAATTATTAATTAATTCTTTATCATTTTTATTATAATCAAATTCATAATAAAAATTTTTTATTAATATTACTGCATTACCATAACCAGAAAACAACCACTTATATCCGCTAAAAATTACTGCATCAAAGCCAGATTGGTCAAAATCAAATTTTTCAGATCCACAATACTGAGTTCCATCACCAATTATCAATAGGTTATTGTATTTATTTTTTAATTTTTTGATGAAATTAAAATCTAATTTAATTCCATCAATATATTGAACCATTGACACAATTAACACATTTGGATTGTATTGATTGACTCCATTTTCAATAGTTTCTTCAATATTAATTGAATATTCTAATTCTATTGGATTTGATTTTAAGTTTTTAATAGATTGAGCTATTGAAGGATAATCATTTTTGAGTATAAGAAATTTTGTGTGATTATTTAAATTATATAATATTTTTTGAAGTCCAGATGTAAAACTATTAGTTAATAAAACTTCAGATTTTTCAGCATTAAAAAAACTGCTTATATCATGTTTGAGTTCTTTAAAGAAAACCTCATGATTATCTCTTAAAATACTTTTTTTCTCTAATAATTTTTTCTCGTATGATATTCTCCAATCATGCAATTCTGAGTATATAGGACCCATTTTTGCATTGTCAAAATATATTTTATCGTAATCCTTTATAAATCTCATCAAATAACAAATATTACTAATTTATTGTTATAATTTTGCAACTGATGAATAAAATTAATTCCAATATTGATCAAGAACAAATTGAGTTTCTAGAAAATGCTCAAAGGAGAATTCGTCAAAAAAAAGTTTTATACTATCATTTCATCAGTTTTTTATTTATATCTAGCTTTTGTTTTGTTTTAAATCATCTTTTGAATATAGGATCTGAGTTAATATTTTTAAATTATTCATGGTCTATTTGGATTTTTATAATCTGGTTATTTATTATTTTTTTTCACCTATTTAATGTTTTTGTTACTAATAGGTTTTTGGGTAAAAATTGGGTAAAAAAGCAGACTCGATTTTTAATGGAAATTCAAAACAATAAAATTAATGAGCTAAAAAAAGAATATTCAAGTGAGGCAAGAATAATTGCCGAATCTGAATCATTTTATAGCAAGTCAAATCTAATAACAATTATTGCTGCTGCTTCTGAAAATAATGTTATTGGAAAAGACAATAAACTTATTTGGCACCTAAGTGATGATTTAAAACATTTTAAAAATCTGACTAAAGATCATCATGTAATCATGGGAAGAAAAACATTTGAATCAATGCCAAAAGCTCTTCCAAATAGAACAAATATTGTCATAACTAGAAATAAAGATTACGTTGGAGAGAATATCACTGTAGTTCAATCTTTAGAAGAAGCTCTTAATATCGCAAAAGACGACTCTCAACCTTTTATAATAGGTGGTGGTGAAATTTATAATTTAGCAATTGAAATTGCCGATAGAATTGAGTTAACTAGAGTCCATTCTGAGTTTAATGGTGATGCTTTTTTTCCAACTATAGATTCTAATAAATGGACTGAAGTAAAGAGAGATGCAAGAAAAAAAGATGAAAAGCACTCCTACGACTTTACTTTCATCAGATATGATAAAAAACAATAATATATGAAAGCTTTCGTGTTTCCAGGTCAAGGATCTCAATTCCCAGGAATGGGGTCCGATCTGTATAAATCTAATAAAAAAGTTAAATCACTTTTCAAAGAAGCGGATGATGTTTTAGGTTTTGCATTATCAAATGTGATGTTTGAAGGCAGTGAAGAAGAATTAAAGCAAACCAAAATAACTCAACCAGCAATATTTTTACATTCAATTGCAGAACTAATAGTATTGGAAGAATCTCATTCTCCAAATGCTGTTGCTGGTCATTCTTTGGGTGAATTTTCTTCACTTGTTGCAAATAAAACTATCTCATTTGAAGATGGATTAAAACTTGTATTTTTAAGAGCTAACGCAATGCAAAAGTCTTGTGATAGTAGTAATGGAACAATGGCTGCAATTTTAGGTCTTGATGATGAAATAATTAAGAGCACCTGTAAAAGTTTTGATGGTAATGTAACAGCTGCTAATTTTAATTGTCCTGGTCAGGTTGTTATATCTGGCGAATTTAATGCTGTAAAAAAAATATGTGAAAAATTTAATGAAATAGGTGCAAGAAGAAGTATTTTATTACCGGTTGGAGGTGCATTCCATTCAAACTTAATGGATGATGCAAAATCTGAACTAAAAGAAGCTATTGACAAGACTAAATTCAATAATCCCTCATGCCCAATTTATCAAAATTTTACATCTAAAAAAACAACAAGTATTGATGAAATTAAAGAAAACCTAATTAATCAATTAACTGCCCCTGTTCTTTGGACTCAAACAATAAATAATATGGTTAACGATGGCTATTTGGATTATACTGAAGTTGGACCAGGAAAAGTTTTACAGGGTTTGATTCGAAAAATTAATAGAGAGACTACAACAAAATCAGCCCTAGGCTAAAAATTTAATTACCTTATCTGTAATAAAATTAATCTGTTCATCACTTAGCTCAGAATGCATTGGTAAAGAGATTACTTGATCACACAAAGTATTAGTATTAACAAAATCATCGTCCCTATAGGCTTTACTTTCATAAGCCTTTTGTTTATGTAAAGGGATTGGATAATATATCCCAAATGGTATTTTTTGGTCCGATAAATAATTAGCAAGATCATCTCTTCTATTGGAAAGAATTCTAATTGTATATTGATGAAAAACATGACAATCACAACTTCCACAGATTTCAATACAACCATTTGAAAGTATTGGAGTCATTATTTCATTACAATTTTTTAAAGCTTCTGAATATTTTCTAGCTGAGTCTTGACGAGACTTATTATATGAATTTAAATGAGGTAATTTAGCATTTAATACTGCAGCCTGAACTGAATCTAATCTTGAATTAACACCAACAACATCGTGATGATATCTTTTATACATTCCATGATTAACAATTCCTCTGATTTTAAAAGCTAAATCATCATCATTAGTAAATAACGCGCCTCCATCACCAAAGCATCCTAAATTTTTTGAAGGAAAAAAAGAAGTTGTACCTATATCCCCAATTGTTCCAGCTTTTTGCTTAATTCCAGATTTGAACTGATATTCAGCACCAATAGCTTGTGCATTATCTTCAATAACATAAAGATTGTGCTCTTTAGCTATTTGCATTATTCTTTCCATATCTGCAGGTTGTCCAAACAGATGAACTGGAACAATGGCTTTAGTGTTTGGACCTATGGCCTTTTCTAATTTTTCACAATCAATATTAAAAGTCCCTAAATCAACATCAATTAAAACAGGCTTCAAATTAAGTAATGCAATAACTTCAACAGTTGCAGCAAAAGTAAAATTTGAAGTAATAACCTCGTCACCAGGCTTTAAACCTAAAGACATCATTGCTATTTGTAAAGCATCAGTTCCATTGGCACAAGGAATTACATGTTTTACGTTAAGAAATTCTTCAAGGTTTTTTTGAAAAGTATTTACAATTGGACCATTTATAAATGTGGCATTCTCCATAATACTGATAACAGACCTATCAACTTCATTCTTAATTTTTTGATACTGAGTTTGAAGATCAACCATCTGTATTTTTTTCATAAAAAAATTTTAAGCCAAATTTACTATTTCTAAATGTATTACTTTAGTAATGATGAATTTATTATACGGAATATTTATTAATCTTACTATATTATTTCTACCTGTAATTGCTGTATTTAATAAAAAAATTAAAAGATTTTTAAATAACAGAAAATATATTTTCAAAAATATTTCAAATCAAATAAATTCTAATAATCATCACATATGGATACATGCTGCGTCACTTGGTGAATATGAATTAGCTGTCCCACTAATTAAAAAATTAAAAGAAAAATATGATTATAAAATAGTATTAACTTTTTTTTCAGAATCAGGATTTAAACTTAAAGATAGAGCCAGTGAAATTGATTATACTTTTTATTTACCAATTGATACAAGAAGAAATGCTAAAAAATTTATCAAACTAATTAATCCAATTATTTCAATTTTTATTAAATCTGAAATATGGCCTAATTACATTAGTGAATTAAATTCAAAAGCGTCAAAGAATTATTTAGTAGAAGCTAGTTTTAAAAATAATGATTGGTATTTTCAACCTTTTAATTTTTGGATTAAAAACAAATTAAAAACTTTTGATAAAATTTTTGTTATAGATAAAAATTCTGAAAGTGTACTAAATAAAAACAATATAATTCACACAAAAATTGTTGGAAGTATGAAATTTGATAGAGTTAAATATCAATTAAGCCTCAACAATAAAATTGAAAAAATTGATACTATTCTAAAAAATAAAAGAACTATTGTTTTCGGAAGTACTTGGGAAGAAGATGAAGAATTAATAGTTAATTACATCAAAAAGAGTAAAAAGGAAGATATATTTTGGGTTATTGCACCACATGATGTTTCTAATAATAATGTAGAAAGAATTAAAAACATGTTTGATCATCAAGTATGTGTTTTTTCTGATGATTTGAATAAATCAAATATTTTAATTCTTAATACAATTGGAGATTTAAAAAAATTATACAGTTATTCTGAAATTTCATATGTAGGTGGAGGTATGGGGAAGACAGGTTTACATAACATTTTAGAAGCTTGTGTTTTTGAAAATCCTGTTATTATTGGTAAAAATTATAAGAAATTTAATGAGTCTATTGAACTAGTTAATTTGCATGGGATTATATCTGTGAAAAATCAGAATGAATTTGATGAAGCGTTTAATAAACTACTTGAAAATGAAGATTTTAGAATAAATAAAACTAATATTATAAAAAATTATTTTAAAGGAAAAACTGGTGCAACAAATCAAATAATTAAAAATTTAACAGTATGAAAAAAATTATTTTACTCATTTCAATCATTCTTTTTTCAATGAATATCAATTCTCAAAGTTTAATTGGATCATGGGAAAGAATTCAAGAAAATGAATCTGGAATAAAGGAAAAGCAAATAGTAATATTTAGTTCTAATGGATTTCAGTCTATTAGTATTTTCAATGCGGAAACTGGTGAATTTATTTACACTAATGGTGGAACTTGGGAACTTAATGGTGATAATTTAACAGAAAAAGTAGAGTTTGATACTGGAAATCCTGAAAGAGTTGGATCTGAAGTAACTTTTAAAATTATTGTAAAAAAGAATTCTATAACAGTTCCAATGATGGAAAGAACATGGAAAAGAATAGACAATGGAAATCCAGGCAAACTTGAGGGTGCATGGCTTATGTCTGGAAGATATAGAAATGGAAAAAAACAAATGAGATCAGTAGATGGTCCTAGAAAAACTATGAAGTTGCTTTCTGGAAAAAGATTTCAGTGGATAGCATATAATACTGAAACAAAACAATTTATGGGAACAGGTGGAGGAACCTACACTACAAAAAATGGAGTTTACTCTGAAAATATTGAATTTTTCTCAAGAGACAATTCTAAAGCAGGTTTAAAATTAAAATTTGATTTTGAATTAATTGATGGG
>JAYNRW010000075.1:0-249 GCA_038114965.1 Flavobacteriaceae bacterium
TGTTTTCAGGTGGGCTGGAACTAGGTTTCATAGCTAATAAATTTAAGTTCACAAGTATTCTATTCTATCTTTTTAATTCAGTAAATGCATATATAATAAATTCAATTATAGTTAGAATTATTGGGTTTTTTGGATTTTATTTTTGTGTGAAAGAATGCTATCAAAGCATAAATAATAATGTAGCAATATTGATCTCAATATCATTTGCATTCATTCCTATATACCATTTAAGTGGAATAACAATCTCAG
>JAYNRW010000075.1:325-816 GCA_038114965.1 Flavobacteriaceae bacterium
TTAATTTTTGAGTATCAATTAATTTTTTTCAGTCTATCAGATAATAGTCATAGATCTCTCAGAGAATTATATTCGGTAAACCTTCCTTCAATTTTAGGGTTTTTTTATGGAATGTTTAAAAAAACATTCATTGGTTTTTTTCACCCCTCATGGTTTATTTCCATACCAATCTTTATTTTAATTTTTACTAAACTCAAAGGTTCAATGAAGCGTACCATACTAATAATGATGCTTGTTTTTTTATTTAATGCTATTGACTTACTAAGACCCTATATAGAGAATTCAATAAGTTGGATTAAAGTATTTGATATCGGTAGAATAAATTGGCTTAATCCTTTCTTAATTTTTTTAATGTTAATAACATTTATATCTGAATCTAAAATTCAAAAAACTAATATGAAGTTCCTTTATATAATAATCTTTATTCAAATATCAATTAACTTAATAAGAAATCCTGAGTTCTCATTTAATTTAATAGACAATAAAAAGGC
>JAYNRW010000075.1:826-3396 GCA_038114965.1 Flavobacteriaceae bacterium
TAAAATGTTTAAAAGCAATCCATATAATATAAATAAAATTTCATCTTTAGATTTTGATGATTTCTTTTCAGAAGATTTCTTTTCAGAAATCAATAGATTCATAAATAAATCTCAGAATTCTTATAAAGTGATTGGATATGGACTAGACCCATCTGTATTATTATATAATGGATTTTACACTTTAGATGGTTATTATCCTAATCATGATAAAGACTACCATATAGAGTTTGACAAAATTCAAAATGATTTTGATTTAAGAGCATCTAACCGACTTATCTTAAAATATGAATCATGCTTTAATTGCACTAAAGATATGAGTGATCTCCAAGTTAATAGACTTGATGTTAATTTTTTACAACTAAAAAAAATGGGAGCAAATTATATAGTTAGTACAGTAAACATTAAATCTTTAGATCCAAATCTAGTTTACATTGAAAAATTTGAAAATGAAAACTACAACATATATTTGTATGAAGTTCAATAGAAAAAATGTTAAATATATTATCAGTTTAAATGACTAAGGCAGAAACTATTGAATATATAAAGAAACATGGATTTAATGTCCCAGACTTAAAGTATTTTAATGTTTCAAGATGGGAGAAAAATCATGAAGAGGTTTTAAGTGAGTTAATCGAGTTTTTTAATGATTCTAGTAAGTTAGCTATAAGGAGTAGTGCATTAGCTGAAGATTCAAAGACATCATCTCTTGCAGGTCAATATACAAGCTTATTGAATATATCCTTAAAAAAGGAAGATTTAGTTGCTTCAATAAATGAAGTAATTCAATCATATGATTACAATCCAAAAAATCAGGTTCTTGCTCAAGTAATGATTAATGACTCGTTCATGAGTGGAGTTTTAATGAGTAAAAGTCTCGATGACGGATCCCCATATTATGTAATAAACTATGATGATAAAACTGGAAGAACAGATTCTGTAACATCTGGAGACAGTATTAATAAAACAGTTTATATATATAATGGAGTAAAAGATGAAGATTTTGACTCTCCTTATTTAAGGAAGCTAATTAAAACAACAAAAAAACTTGAAGATAATCTTTTTAAAATGCCATTAGATATCGAATTTGTAATTGACAGTAAAGGGATTGTTAATATTTTACAAGTTAGACCAATAACTACAGTTTCTAACTGGAACTCTCAAATTAACTCTAAAGTTTCTTCAAAGATTAAGTTTCTTAGGAAGTATGTCGACTCTTTAATGAAAAAGAGAATTGATATCTATGGTGAAAAAACATTATTAGGTATTATGAGTGATTGGAACCCTGCTGAAATGATTGGTACTGCTCCTAAACTATTATCATCATCCCTTTATAGATATCTCATTACCAAAAATACATGGGCAAAATCTAGGGCGCAAATGGGTTATAAAAATGTATCTTCAACAGAACTTATGGTATCCTTATTTGGCCGTACATACATTGATATCAGAGCGAGTCTAAACTCTTTTTTACCAAAACAAATTTCCAGTATTACATCAGAAAAAATAAATAATGCTTATATCAAAAGATTAGAAGAAAACCCTCATTTACATGACAAAATTGAATTTGATATTGCATTTACTTGCTATGAAAAAGATTTAGGAAAAAAGTTTGAAGAGAGATATCCTGGAGTTTTAGAAAGAGATGAAATAAATGAGTTAGCGGATGCTTTAAGAGATCTAACAATTACAGCAATATCTCAAAATAAAAATAATTCTCTTACAAAATCTCTGAAACTTATTAAATATTTAAAGTCAAAACAAAAATTTAACCTAAAACTTAATGAACCTTTTCAGCTCGCTAACTATTTATCTGTCTTGCTTGATGAATGTAAAGAATATGGCACCCTTCCTTTTGCAATTATCGCTAGACATGCTTTTATCTCAGAAGTATTAATTAGAAATTTTAAAGACTATAAATGTTTATCATCAGATAGACTAATTGAATTTAAGAAAAGTATAAAGACTGTCGCATCAGAGATGAGTAATGACTTTTTATCTGTAAGTCTTAAGAAAATGTCAAAACAAACATTTATAGAATTATATGGCCATCTTAGACCAAGTAGTTACGATATTATGTCTGATTCATATGCTAATAGACCAGATATATTTGAAGGAAATGTTAATTATGAAAATACTCAACCTCACGAATTTGTTTTATCACAGGATGAGAGTGAAAAAATTAATCTATTACTTAAAGAAAATAAGTTTGAAAATATTGATTCAAAACAAATATTAGATTATATCAAAAATTCTATTATATCACGTGAGTATGCAAAGTTTATATTTACTAAACATTTGAATCAGATTTTAAATACAATAGTAGAATGGGGAGAAATAATTGGATTTACTAAAGAAGACTTATCCATGCTTAAAGTCTCTGATATTACTGAGTCTGTCTTTTCTCCAATTTCAGAAAATAATAAAGATTTTTACCGATACAAAATTGAAAAAGAAAGAGAAAATAATAAAATTGCCAATATTTTTAAATTAAACTATTTAATTAGAAGCTCAAGGGATATTAATATTGTTCCTATTCAGAGAAACACACCTAATTTTATTGGCTTAAATAG
>JAYNRW010000075.1:3406-6097 GCA_038114965.1 Flavobacteriaceae bacterium
ATTAAAGTAGTAAGTCCTTATCAAAAAAATATTGGAAATTTATCAAATAAAATTGTTTTAATAGAAAGTGCTGACCCTGGTTATGATTGGATTTTTTCTAAAGGTATATTAGCTCTTGTCACAAAATATGGAGGGGTTAACTCTCATATGTCAATAAGGTGTGCTGAGCTATCAATACCAGCTGTAATTGGATGTGGAGAGCAAAATTTTGAAAGAATAAAATCTTACGATAAACTTATTATTGACTGTATTGAAAAGAAAGTTATCTCATCAAAAAATAAATTAAAAATTTTGTAAATGAAATTTAAAATTGGAATTACAATGAGAATAACTGAATCCTCAGACTACTATGAATTAAGAAATTGCATAGCTATTGATTGGATAGATTTCTTAAATCTCCATTTTTCAGAATATGATTGGATTTTATTACCTAACTCAAACTTTAATATTATTGATTATTCAAAAAGTTTAGGAATAAACTGTTTTTTTTTAATAGGAGGTGAAGATATAGGATCTCATGAAATAAGGGATAGTACTGAATTAAAAATCTGTAAGTATGCACATGAAAATAATCTACCTGTTCTAGGAATATGTAGAGGGTTTCAAATATTTACTCATTATTTTGGAGGTGAAATTGTAAAAGGAGATACTAAATTTAGTAAAGAACATGTAGCAACAAGACATAAGATTAGACTAAAAGATAAAATAGAAGAAGTAAATTCATATCATTCAAATACAATTAAAAACCTCCCTAAAAATTTCAATATTATTGCAAAAGATATAAATGACGACAGCATTGAGGCAGCCTCCTATGAAAACTTTCTTGGTTTAATGTGGCATCCAGAGAGAGAGAATAATATACCTGAATGGCAGATTTTATTAATTAAAAACTTTATGAAAAAATATGAAAGAAACTAATAGAGTAGTAATTCTAGCAGCGGGTAGAGGGTCGAGAATGATTGAATTAACAAAAAATAGTCCAAAATGTTTAGTCAAAATAAATAAAAGGCCTATTCTGTATTGGCTAATTGAGATAATTGAAAACTCAACAATTAAAAATATTCAAATCATATGCGGTTACTTGGAATCAATGATTAAAACTAAGTACAAAAAAACCATTAATAAAAATTGGGAAAATACAAATATGGTTTATTCTTTATTCTGTTCATCCGAGTTTAATGGTAGTACAATTGTTTCTTATTCGGATATTATATATTCTAGTGAATATGTTGACTTACTTAAAGATTCAAAGGCTGATTTCACAATCTTAGCAGATAAAAAATGGCATGAATTATGGTCGATTAGAATGGACAATCCACTAAATGATGCAGAAACATTTAAATCCAAAGATGGATATTTAACTGAGATTGGTGGTAAAGCAAATGAAATATCTGAAATTGAGGCCCAATATATGGGATTATTCAAGCTTTCAAAAAATGGGTATAGAATTATGAGAAATATTTTTGACTCTTTGACAGAGGATAAAAGAAAAACTATTGATATGACTTCAATGTTTA
Source organism: Flavobacteriaceae bacterium (assembly GCA_038114965.1). Lineage (GTDB taxonomy): Bacteria > Bacteroidota > Bacteroidia > Flavobacteriales > Flavobacteriaceae > Eutrophosalina. The sequence continues at coordinate 4,924 of JAYNRW010000075.1, forward strand.
AAATATTGATCAACAAAAAATATAAAATAAAAGTTATACACGTATCAGGGAAATGGATTGAAGCAGATTCTGAATCAGATGTGCGAATATATAATAAACAAATTCTCAATGGTAAAAATTGGTTACATGATTGGAGAAATTAAAAATATTTATAAATGATATTCTTTTATATTGATCCTGGAACTGGAAGTATTATTATAAGCTTCTTAATTTCAATCTTTTCATCCATTGTTTTTTTCTTTAGAAAAAAACTTTTCGGATATAGTAATTCCACAAATAATTTTGCTAAAAATCAAATAAGTATATTTTCTGAGGGAAATCAATATAAAAGTACTTTCATTCCAATAGTTAATGCACTTATTAAAGAACAAATTAATTTCAACTATTTTACCCTGGATTATGAAGATGATATTTTAAACTATGATAATGAATATATTAATCCTGTTTTTCTTGGAATAGGAATCATAGGCCACTCAAAATTTTCTACTATTTCTTCTAAAATACTTATTTCAACCACTCCTAATATTGGAACTAAGAATTACCCTTTAAAAAAACCGAAGAGTGTAAAGGAATTAGCTCATGTCTTTCACATGATTAGCGATATAAGTTATTATAGAATTGGATCCTTGGATAATTATGATACAGTATTTACAGTTGGAGATTTTCAACATCAGTCAATTAAAGAAGTTGAAAAAATCAGATTACTAAAAACAAAAACATTAATCCCAGTTGGCCTTCCTTATTTTGATTATTTTAAAGAAAATTTACCAAAACCGAAAACTTCAAACAAAAAGAAAACAATTTTACTTGCTTCTTCATGGGGTTCAAAAGGTTTAATAAAAAAATATGGGATAAGTATATTAAATTATCTAAAAGAATACACTATTATAATTAGACCGCATCCTCAATCATATAAATCTGAACTTGAATTTATTTTAGATTTTAAATCAAAGTGTCTAAAATTTGATAATATAATTTGGGATGAGGACATACTCCCTTTAGATTCATTCTCCCTTGCAGATATATTAATATCAGACACATCTTCGATAAGATTTGACTTTGCTTTTTTAACAAATAAACCTATTCTCACATTAAAAATAGAGAGAGAGGAAATGAAAGACTTTGAGGTTTCTTATTTAAACTCTAAATGGGACGATATCTCAGAAATTAAATT
>JAYNRW010000076.1:0-6070 GCA_038114965.1 Flavobacteriaceae bacterium
TGCATGAACTCTCTCAATGGACTCCCACTTCCCCAAATTGTTACTGAAGGAATATTTTTAGATTTAGCTTCGTAAAATTTTCTTATTAATGCAGGAATTACATGAGAATTTTTTAAATCGTAATTATCTCCTGGGCCATACAAATTGCAAGGCATAACCGATATATAATCTAGGTAATGTTGTCTATTATAACTTTCGCAAAGTTTTATTCCTGCAATTTTTGCAATCGCATAAGGCTCATTAGTTTCCTCAAGCTTTCCTGACAAAAGATACTCTTCTTTTATTGGATTCTTAATATTTTTTGGATAAATACATGAACTACCAAGAAAAAGTAATCTTTTGACACCAGATAGAAATGCTCCATGAATTAAGTTACATTGTATTAAAAGATTTTGATATATAAAATCTGCAGGATAAGTATCATTTGCATAAATTCCACCAACTTTAGCAGCTGCGATGATTACCTCAGTAGGAGAATGCTCATTATAAAAATTTATGACATCTTTTTGATTTAATAAATCTAGCTCATGTTTATTTTTTAAAATTATTTCTTGATGAGGATTGTTTTCTTTAATTTTCCTTAAAATAGAAGACCCCACCATGCCATTATGTCCAGCTATGAAAATACTCATTACAAAATTATATTTTTAATCATTATTTTTTTTTGCAGACTTAAGATCTTCTTTGACCATTTCAGTGCACATTTCTCTTGCTGATATTCTGGGCTCCCAACCAAGTTTTTCTTTTGCTTTTGATGGGTCTCCCAGCAAAGAGTTTACTTCTGAAGGTCTAAAATAGACTGGATCAATCTTCATTATTATATCTCCAACTTTAACTGCTGGAGCATCAGATCCCTTTATTGAATCTATAATTGCAACTTCATCTATTCCAGTACCCTCAAAGCGAATAGCTAATCCAAGATCATGAGCAGCCCATGTAATAAATTCTTTTACTGAAAATTGATTGCCAGATGCTATTACAAAATCTTCTGGCTGATCTTGTTGAAGCATCATCCACTGCATTTCAACATAATCTTTAGCATGCCCCCAATCTCTTAAGCTATCAATGTTGCCCATATATAAACAATTTTCATTTCCTTGAGCAATATTGGTCAAGCCTCTTGTTATTTTTCTAGTGACAAAGGTTTCTCCTCTTCTTGGGCTCTCATGATTGAAAAGAATACCGTTACAAGCAAACATATTATATGCCTCTCTGTAATTTATGGTTATCCAATATGCATATAACTTTGCAACCGCATAAGGACTCTTTGGATAAAAAGGTGTTTTTTCAGTTTGAGGAACTTCTCTAACATCACCGTATAGCTCTGAGGTCGAGGCTTGATAGAATCTTATATCTTTTTCAAGACCTAATAATCTAATTGATTCAAGCAATCTCAGAGTTCCTAATGCATCAACATTTGATGTATATTCAGCTGATTCAAAACTTACTGCAACATGACTTTGAGCTCCAAGATTATATACTTCATCTGGTGATACATCCTTTAAAATTCTTGTTAAATTTAAACTATCGGTTAGATCTCCGTAGTGAAGAGTAAATTTTTGATGTTCTATATGAGGATCCTCATATATATGATCTATTCTTTCTGTATTAAATGATGAGGACCTTCTTTTAATTCCATGAACTTCATATCCTTTATCTAACAGGAATTCAGCTAAATAAGAGCCATCTTGTCCTGTTATTCCTGTTATCAATGCTACTTTATTCATATAGATATTATAATTTTAGTGTAATTAAAAAAATTTTCTCTTTAATTTTATAATTTTTTCTAGAAATCTCCTTCCAAAGATATTTAATATAATTTTTTGCAAACTAAATTTAAGTTTAGAAAATGAGAATTTTTTTTCATAGAATTGTTCTCCAAGTTTTTGTATTTTCTTTAATTCCTTGTCTATGTCACCAGTTTTATTAGATCTCTGAGTAAGAAGAAGATGTATGTGGTCTTGCTTAAATGCAGGTATTGAAATCTTAGTATTCCAATTTTTATCATAAGGATAATCAGATAAACATATCCTTTCGCCAACAGTAATTTTTTCATATCTATTTACGTTCAAAAAGAATGATTCTTCATGACTGTATTTTTGAATAAAATTGAAATAATCATGTATAGTTCCTGAATCCATTTCCATCATTGATCTTGCATTGATAAAAAAATCAAATTTTATAGCATCATCAAAATTAAGATTTGGAGGTAAAATAAAAATATCGTAATTGCTAAGATAATTCTCCCTAATAACATTTCCATTGGATATGTAATCATCAAAAAGAAATATTTTCTTGTTTGGGAAAACTTTATTTAAATAATATGAGGTTATTAGATTAGCCTCTGGCAAATCAATAATAAAATATTTAGAGTTCTTATTATGAATAATTACTTCTGCAAGAGCTCCATATCCAGCACCTATTTCAAAGCAAACTGATCTGCTGGTTAGATATTGATCAATTAGAGAGTAATAATAGATTTGGAAAAATTTATTATAATCATAGTATCTACCTTGATGAAGGATTACATCCAAAGAATTTCCAATATTATGATTAGATAAATTATTGATTAAAACTTCTTCAGAAATATGATTAGTCCATTCCGATATTTCTTGAAGATTCAAATAAGATTTCCTATACATAGCATCATCCCTGCCAAGAGAAAGGGTTTGTCTAAAATCTTTTACAAGGTCTACTTTTAAAAAATTTTCTTTGTTATCAAGATGAAATCCAAGCCAATGAAGACTCTCATTGTTAGGATCTTCTAGTTTTTTTGAAGATTCAAAAACATCTACTAATCTTTTTATGTCCATTATAATTTAAGTAAATTTATTAAAATATTGACCAGTAAATTTATGTTGCTATATTGAATTTATTATATATATCTTAAAAAAATATGATACACGTTTTAGCACCAACTTTTGATGAATGTTCTCATGTAAAAAATTTTATTAATTCATGGTTATCATGCAACTTAGCTGAGGAAGTTAATATTATTATTATTAATGGTAATTATGGTGATGAAACAACTGATTTAATTAACAATCTAAATATAGCTAATATATTTGAAATTGAGGCATCCAAGAATGATTATTGGTCAGGGCTAGTTAATAAAGGTCTTATTTTTTTTAATCAGCATAAGAGGGATAAAGATAGTCTAATTATTACAAATATAGATGTTATGCCTCCCAAAGATTTGAAAGAAATACTATCAATTGAGTTTGAGAATAATTATTGCATTAGCATACCTGCTATAGATCAAGATAGTCAATTGTTAGATGGAGGAATTAAACAAATATCTTGGCTTTTAGATTTAAAAAAGAAATATTATTATAAAAACTCCTCTACAATTAACATCGAGAACATAGATTATTGCCCAACAAGATTTTTGATAGTCAGAAATATCAATAACGAATCTATGCCACTAACTCTTGAAGAAAAGCTGCCTCACTATGGTTCTGACTATGAATATACAAACCGACTTAGAATTGGAGGCTTTTGGATTTTCTGTGTTACATCTAGTTTTGCTATTAACGATTCACATAACTCAGGCATAAAAAAAAATAATATTTTTAATCAAGATTTAAAAGAAATTTTGTTTGGTATCAAATCTACATTTAATATTAAATATAGAACAAGTTTTGTATTAAATTTTTATCCAAAAATATATATTCCATTCGTATTATTATCTGTTTATTTAAGAATTTTATTCTATCTATTTAAATTTAAATTACTTAAGAAATTTTTTTGATGGGGAGATACCAATAATTCTTAAAAATAAATCTTTAATTAGCATCACAAATACTTCAAAACTTAAATGTTGAAAAAAATCAGAAATATTCCATGAAATTATTGCTTTTCTTAGAAACTTATAATTTAAATGTAATTTATAACTATCTTTAAATTTCTTAAAAAAAGATTCGCCAAGAAAGTTGATTATTGATGGCTTCCAAATCTTCAAAGCAGAATTAATACCTTTCAATCTTTCAATTTTGTTAGTTGTTAATCTATTTGCTTTAAGGCTTGATTGTCCTTTTGCTCCATAACCATAGTGAAGGCAACATAAGCAATCTGTGTGAAGCAAATTTATCCATAAATCATGATCAACGCCAGATTTAATTTGCTCATTATATCCACCAACTTCCCTAATTAAATCGATTCTATAAAATTGAGACCCTACTGGAGGAATATATTGGTTTTTTAAAACATTTTTCATGTTAATAATAATATCTTCGTTAAGATTCAGTATTTTATTCTTAGGATAAATAAATATACATTTAAGGTCATTATTTCTATTAAAAAGTTCAATAATATTATTTTTATGAATATATTTATCTGGCCAAAAATCATCATCATCAAGAAAAGTAAAAATATTATTTGTGCAATTTCTGATTGCTATATTCCTACATTTAGCTAACCCTAAAGAAGATTGATTTTTAATGTACTTTATAGAAGAGCCATACTCCCTTAAGATCTCTAAAAAACTTGTGCTTTCATCTTCTATAGATCCGTCATTAATAACTATAACTTCTGAAATAAAATCTTGATTTAAAACAGAATTTAAGGCCTTATCAAGCAAATTCCATCTATCCTTGGTTGCAATACAAACGGTAATACTCATTTATTCTTAAAAATTTTAAAATACATATATTTTATGAAGGCATTTAAAAGTCTAGATAATCTTATTAACAACTGTATAGGGTATTTTAAAAAAAGTTTTTTATAATTCTTTAAAATATAATAATGAGAGTACATTGAATTAAATAGTGTATTTAAACTTTTTGAAACAGTCATTCTTTCACCATCATGAATTCTTATTGTTGTTGTGGGCTCATTTAGTAATTTTATATTCTTTGAAAATTGAATAATTATTTTCCTATAAAGTGATGAATCAACACCCTTCTTTACTTGTTCATCAAACTCACCTACAAGATCAAAGATAGACTTTCTAATCAAAACAGTTGGGCTATATATTAATGAATTTTTAACTAAGAATTGTTTAATTAAAGATTTTGGCTCTGTAAGTCTGATATGTATTTTAGTATTTGCATTTTCATTCAACATATATATTTCTGTATATACCATCACAATCTCATTTTGGTTTTCAAGAATATCAACTTGTTTTTTAATTTTATCCTTATCATTCCAAAAATCATCGTCATCCATAAATGCAATATATTTTCCATTTGAGACCTTCAAAGCAGAATTTCTAGCACTTGCGTTACCTTTTGAATTATTGTTTCTTATATACCTAATTTTTAAAATCTCTTTGTATGAATTTATAACTTTTGAAGTGTTATCAGTTGAACCATCATCAACAATAATTAGTTCTATATTTTTATAGGTCTGAATTAAAATACTATCTATACATTCTTTGAGTAAATATGCTCTGTTTTTTGTTGTTAGATTTATTGAAACCAGCGGGCCATTCATATCAAATTTCATTTTGAAAATGTTAAAGCTTTGTAAGCTATAAATACATAGAAAATAAAACTTAATTTGTAAATAGCTCCAGTGGAGAAAACTACTAACAAAATACATAAAATAAACTCAATAGATATTATTTTTTTTATTAGCATGAATGATAAAGCGTAAACTATAAAGAAAAGTCCAATAAATCCGTACCTTAAAATAATTTCAACTATTCCATTTAAAGATGCAGTCCTGTATTGAATGGGGTCAAAACTCCCAAATAAAAGATTCAAATATGATGCATTATTGATTGCTTCATTTAAAAAAAGAAATTCAAATATTATCCTCATTTGAGATGAGGAACCTCTGCCTGATAAATCAATTTCATTTATATTGTTAAAAATAATAAATAATTCATTCGAAAATCTGTTAGTAAAATTGATAAAGAAGGTTATAAAGTAAATTATGGAAACAAAAATAAGAAATAAAAATATGTTGCTTTTTTTATCTTTGATAGAAAGAAAGAAATGAGTTAGTGAAAGAAGAAAAAATGATATTAAACCTGTTAAAGAATTAATAAAAATCACAATAATGAAATTCATAATCCAATATTTATAAGCTCCTCTCTTTAAAAAATATAGCCCAGTTAGTGCTGCCA
>JAYNRW010000077.1:0-2803 GCA_038114965.1 Flavobacteriaceae bacterium
AAACAGGCTTTATATAGCATCAAAAAATCTTTGATAGAAAAAAGAACCACAAACCATTTAATAAAATAAAAATAAAACACCTTTTTTTTTGATTAAGTTGAATCACGAATTATAAGTGATGTAGGAACTTTTTCATCAATAAATTTTTCTCCTAACTTATTATTAATTCTATCTAATAAAATTTTAGCAGAGTATTTCCCTAAGTATTCACCATGTTGATCAACACATGTAATACTCGGTTTAATGAATTTATACATTGGTCCGTCAGTAAAGCCTAATACAGCAATATCCTCTGGAATTTTAAATCCTAAGTTAAGAATTAAGCTATGTGTAGAAACAGTGTTTTCTGGTTCCATACAAATTATTGCATCAATTTTATCATCTGCAGTCAATTTTATTATTTCACTTTCAATATTATCTTCTTTACTATAGGGTATATATAATTCTGATCTATAATTTATTTTATTTGACTTTAAGCCTTCTACATATCCATTATATCTTTCTTTTCCAATAACTGTATCATGAATAGGAGACAAAAAAGCTATTTTATTTTTTCCTCTTTTACACAAGTGATTAATAGAATCAAATGTGGCTTTAAAATTATCCATATACACTTTATCACATTCAAACTTATTTGAAATTCTATCGAACATTACTATAGGAATATCATACGATTGAAGGTCTTTTAAATTTTTTACTGTGTTTTCATCATGTTTATCTTTGGCTAGAGAAATCAATAATCCAGCTATGCTTCCATCTCTAAGTTTTTTAATAATTTTTTTTTCAATAACAGGAGATTCTTCACTGAAAAAACAAGTTAAATTATAACCGGATTTATATAATTCTAACTGGACTCCTTTTATAACCTTGGCAAAATAATAATTTAGTATATTGGGCACTATAATTCCAATATTATTTACAATATTTTTTCTCAGACGACTAGCAAAAAAATTAGGTCTATAATTTAAATTATTAGCTATATTTTTAATCTTATCTCTGGTTCTTTTACTAATTTCTTTACTATTATTTAAAGCTTTTGAGACAGTTGAGTTTGAAAAACCAGATGCTTTTGAAATATCTTTAATTGTAGATTTTTTCATGTGAAAATTCTAATAAATATAATCTAATAATTTTTAAAATTATTCTTAACTTATAATCTATAAATTACCCAACTAAAATATTTGATGAGAAAAATCATTTTAATTGCTTTTTTAATTCCATTAGTAAATTTATCCCAAAAATCAACTTTTCACGAACCCTGGAAATTAGAAAAAGCTGATGAAAGAATAGAAAAAATAAGAAAAGGTGATGTAAAGATAATTTTTGAGTCAGATCAAGATTTTAAATCAAATCTTGCAAATATTAAGGTTAAACTCAAAAATCATGATTTTAAGTTTGGTGTTTCTTTCACACAGTTAAGAAGGTTTTGGGGAAATAAATTTGCAGACAAATATCTAGATCAGGTAAAAAGAGTCTTTAATTATGCAACAATTGGTATGTATTGGGCTTTGACTGATGAAAGAGATAAGAGTGGAAAAATGGATAAATATTATAATGAAGTTTTATCATGGGCATCAAAAAATAAAATTAGGATTAAAGGTCATCCTCTTATGTGGCATGAAGCAATGCCGGACTGGATAAGAAATTATAAAAATTTAGATGAATTAGATGTTCTTATCAAAAACCACATGAAAAGATTAATTGAGACTTATCCACAGATTGATGACTGGGATGTTTACAATGAGCCCATTGGACCATTTAAGCCTCATATACCACACAGTTCTATAAGAGATTGGATTAACTACAAAGGTGGTATTTATCCATCAATGGTTGAAATTTATAATTATGTGAATTCAATTAATCCAAATAAAAACTATTCTAATAATCATTATCATGCTAAAGATCCTGAGTTTTTTAAAATCAATAAATATTTTATTGATCAAAAATTAAATTTCAGTTCAATTGGAATGCAAGCGCATATGCAAAGTGATGATAATGTTATGTCTGAGATGGATCTTTGGAATCAAATTGAAAAATATGCTGTTTTTGGAAAAAATATCCAATTCACTGAAATAACTGTAACAAGCTCAAAAAGATTTAAAAATTGGAAAGATCATCAAGCTTTTCTTAAAAAGAGAGATAGTATTATAAAAACTGGAAGTGATTATGATCTTCCAAGTTTACCTGAGTATGAAGATTTTCAAGCAAATTATTTAAAAGATTTTTACACATTGGCTTTTAGTCATCCAAATGTAACATCCATAACTTTTTGGAATTTAACTGATCGAAATGCTTGGAGAGGACATGCTGGAGGTTTATTATATAAAAATCTTTCTGAAAAAAAATCATTTCTAGAATTAGAAAATTTAATTAAAAATAAATGGTCAACAAATATAGTTAGTAATACAAATCTTAAGGATGGTTTTATTTTTAGAGGTTTTTACGGTACATATGAATGTGAATTGACTATTGATGATAAAGTACATGAATTTGAAATTGAATTTAATAGAGGTGATAAAAAAATTACTCTTAAAATCTAACTTTTTTTCAATTCAATTACACTTATTTCTGGCCATATCCCAACTCTTCCTGGGTAACCTAGTACACCAAATCCTCTATTTACATTGATAAATTGATTTTTAGCGCTATATACTCCAGCCCAATATTTGTATCTATACTTTACAGGACTCCATTTCACAAACCCAGGGATTTCAATACCAAACTGCATTCCATGAGTATGTCCTGAAAGAGTTAAATCAAAATGGTTATCATGATTTACAATTATTTTTTCCCAGTGGGAAGG
>JAYNRW010000077.1:2813-6019 GCA_038114965.1 Flavobacteriaceae bacterium
TTTCTACTCCAATTAATGCGATTTTTTGTTTGTTTTTTTCTATGTACACGCTGTCATCTAAAAGTAAATTAAAGCCCATCTTTTTTTGAATTTCCTTTAATTGATTGAAATTCCTTTCTTTTTCATCTTGAGAACCCCAATCATAATAATCTCCATAATCATGATTTCCAAGAACTGAAAACTTACCGTCTTTAGCTTTTAGCTTTGAAAAATGACCTTTCCATGGTTCTATTTCTTTGAATGTATTATTTACAAAGTCACCAGTAAATAAAATTAAATCTGATTTCTGCTGATTAATAAGATTCACCCCATATTCAATTTTTTTTCTATTCTCCAAACTTCCGCAATGAAAATCTGAAACATGAGTTAATTTATATCCATTAAATTCATTGGGTAAATTTTTAAATTTTAGTGTGTGTTTAATTACTTTGAAATTGTAGCGTCCATGAATAACACCATGAAGCATAATGGGGATGGGTATTGCGCTTAAGGCTAAAGCAGTTTTGCTAACAAATTTTCTTCTGCTCAAATTTATTTTTTTCTTCTTGAAAACTTTATTAAAAAGAAAATAATATAACCTAGATATATCTTCAATAAAAAGAAAGGGTATAATTATAATTTTTGATATAATCAGAATGAAAAAAATGCCAAAGTTATATGAAAAAAAAGATCGTAAACCCTGTTGAATTTCAGATAAAATCTCCCATTTATCATATTCATAAATGAATATTTGTATAAAAAACAGACTGTATACAATAAAGTTTAAAATAATATATAAAACTTTCATTCTATTATTAAAAACAGTTTTTATTGCTCTAAAGGAATAAAGCTCAATAAAAAATAAAAAAGAGAAAAAAATGATTAATCTTATCATTAAATTAGAAGCAAATTTATTCTATTTGAAGTCAAAATTCATACCATATATTATTTTATTTTTTCTTCTTTCTTGTAATTCTAAACAATATAGTAGATTATCTTATTTGGCCTTAGGAGATAGCTACACCATTGGTGAGAGTGTTGATAGTTTAAATAGATATCCTAATCAGTTTGTAAGTCTTTTAGAACAAAGAAATATTTTAGTCGATAATCCTTTGATAATTGCAAAAACAGGATGGACAACAGATGAATTAAAAAAAGAAATTTTATCATATAATATAAAAGATAAATTTGATTTAGTATCTCTTTTAATTGGAGTAAACAACCAATATCGTGGTAGAAGCTCAGTAAATTTTAAAGAAGAATTTGAATAACTTTTGAAAAGGGCAATTCAATTCACAAAATCGGAAAAAGTTACTGTTCTAACAATTCCTGACTGGGGAAAAACACCATTTGCAAGAGATAGAAATATTAAATCTATTGAAGATTCAATCAATGTTTATAATAGTATTGTAAAAGATATATGTAAAAGATATAATGTTAATGTAATTGATATTGTCGATATTACAAGACAAGTAAATAAAAGACCCGAACTTTTAGCTAGAGATAGTTTACATCCCAGTGGTTTAATGTATAAAATGTGGGCAAAAAAAATGTTAGATGAATGGAGAATTTAAATGACTTCAAAAATATAAGTAAAGAATTTGATGAATTGGACTCCATTTCAAATTTTAAGGAATTATTCCATAATAATCAAAATTTAATTTATTTTGATGGAAATTCTTTAGGAAAGTTACCCCTTAATGTTATTAAAAATTTAAATAATGTCGTCCAAGATGAATGGGGTAATGATCTCATTCAGAGTTGGAACAAAAAATGGATTAATTTACCGAATGAGATTTCAACTATACTATCTAATATTTTATGTTGCAACAACGAAGAGATCTTCATAGGTGAATCCACTTCAAATAATCTTTTCAAATTACTTTATTCATTATGCAATAAAAACTTATATAAAGGAATTTATACTGATATTCTTAACTTTCCATCTGATATTTACATATGTCAAGAAATATCAAAATCTCACAATATACCATTTAATCTTATCTCATATAATGATGAGAAAAAATGCGATATTCAAAAACTTGAAGAAATAATAATTAATAGTAAAAACTCAATTTTTATACTTTCCCTGGTCTCTTATAAATCATCATATAAATACCCATTAAAACGTTTAAATTTAATAGCTAGTGAGAGTAATAGTATAATTATTTGGGATCTCAGTCATGCTGTTGGAGCCATACATATAGATTTAGAAGAAACCAATACGGAATATGCTATAGGTTGTACATATAAGTTTTTAAATTGTGGCCCTGGTTCTCCAGCATTTATTTATGTAAATAGAAAAAAAATCAAAGAAATTAATTCGCCAATAAATGGATGGTTTAGTCATGAAAATCCTTTTGATTTTAAACAAGAATATTCTCAAACACACTCAATTGAAAAATTTAGATCTGGAACCCCGCATATATTGTCTATGTCAACTATGATTGATTCTTTGAATATAACTTTATTGGCCGGTACTAAAAACATTGATATAAAGAGAAAAAAAATGATTAATTTTTTTAATAAATTATTCAAAAGTTATTTAGAAAGCAGGAATTTTAAACTTGAGTCGCCAAGAGATTTATCCATTATTGGGTCTCATGTAACCATTAGTCATTCTGAATCTTGGAGAATATGTAAGTCACTAATTAATCCACTAAAAGGAAAGAAAATAATTGTTGATTTTAGACCAAGTAACTATTTAAGAATTGCAATTACTCCTTTATATACAAGTTTTGATGAAATCTTAACCTTAGTTGTTCGTTTAGTTGAAATATTGGATTCTGGTGAATTTAAATTACATGATAAGTCAAGAGAAATAGTTACTTAATAATTTCATATTTCTTACCTGCTTCCTTAAATAGTTCAATTGTTTTATCCATTTGTTCTTTGGTATGACTCGATGAAACTTGTACACGAATTCTTGAAAGATTTTTGGGAACTACTGGATATGAAAAGCTTACAACATATACACCGTTATTATACATGTATTCAGCAATTTTACTGGCTTTAATATCATCATAAATCATAACTGGTACAATAGGGTGAGAACTCCCTTTAATGTCAAAACCAACTTTAGAAATTTTTTCTCTAAAGTATTTAGTATTTTCTTGTATTTTTTTTATCAAACTTTTATCTTTTGATATGAGTTCGATAGCTTTAATAGAAGCTCCAACAATTGCAGGTGCAAGTGTGTTAGAAAATAAATATGGTCTAGATTTTTG
>JAYNRW010000078.1:0-5961 GCA_038114965.1 Flavobacteriaceae bacterium
AATCATCTCTAGTTTCATAATCCATAGTGTGGGTCATCCATAAAAAATCAAACCACCTCCAACTTCTGTGTCTAACCGTTTGAAACTGCCCGTCTTTAATCGATATATACGATTTTAGTTTATCACTACCATCATACGAAATCACATATGCTGGTAGTGGTTTTTCTCTATATTCATGATGATTTCCAACTTCATAAATTATTTCTATATCGCTTATTTTATATTCATCAAGAATATTATTATTTGAAATTATAATTGCTTCTTGTTTAGTAATTGAATCTTTTACAACTCCATTATAAGCATTTATTAATTTATTTTCATTAATCCAATAATAAGGGGTGTCTCCAATTTCTCTAAGTTCTAAAGATTTAATTCCATCACTAAAGTTGATTTCAGTTGGACTAATCAGATTTTTAAACTCTTTTTTTATTGAAACTTTTTTAAAGTGATCTCCATGAATTTCATCTAAATCAGTCCATGAGAAATAGAGACCACTGATTGTCCAGAAGAGAAATTGAATACCCAAAAACAACCCTAGATATCTATGAGTTTTTCTAATTTTTTTTGAAGTTTTTCCTCTAATAATACTCAAATGTTCTAATGTTTTCCAGAGTGTCTATATCGGCAACAGTTAGGTAGATTATCATAAGATTCTAAGGACGAAATATAATCTCCATTGTCATGTCCAGATTCAGCAATCTTATTTCTAATTTCATCTATGGTAACTTTTTTATTATTGTATATAATTGAAAAATTACTTGTTTCTTTATTCCAGTTAACATACTTAACTCCATTTAATTTCAAAGTAGCAGTTTCAATTCTTTTTTTACACATATCACAGTTGCCACTTACAACAAAAGTCTCTTTCACACTTTTACTCTTAGTTTGACTTACAGAGAAAAGAGGAATCATTAATAATAAAAGTATAATTTTTTTCATTTTTACTAATTTAAAATTTTAAACCTTAAACCCAAGTAATATGTAGAACCAAAAATTGGACCATGTATAATCGATGCATCAAACATAGGATCAAAAGGATTATTTGCCATAATAATTGGATTATCTTGTTTAAAATTATTTATATTTTCTCCTCCGAGATAAACTTCAAATTTTGAACTAAAAACTCTCGTAATTTGAGAATTAATAGAAAAATGAGGATCTACAAGTTCAAAATTGTCTCTTGGATTTCTAACAAGTCTTTGTTTACCAACTCTATTGTATGTTATATCAAATTTCCAGTTTTTATCATTGATTTTATTGGATTCAATACCATAATTAAAAAATATAATGTTTCTAGGTTGTATTGGTTTTTCTTTTAACCCAGAATTATAGTAAGATTTTACATCGTATTTTTTATATGCCGCTGTTATGTTCCAATTATTTTTTGAAAATAAAAACTCAGCCTGAAAACTATTCGATTTTGATTTTCCTAACGTCGAATTGTAAAAATTAAATTCTCCTGGTGTTTCGAAATCAATAATAACTCTATTATCAAAAGTTGTATTATAATAATCAAAAATTATATTTCCTTGACCTCCAAATAGAAACACTTTATGATCTAAGCTAAATCCTAAGTTGGTAGCTTTTTCTGGGCTAACACCATATAACTTTTCGGTAAAAGTCTTATTTAAATTTATTCTGTTACTTAAAAATATAACTTGATTTTCAGCAAAAATATTCGCTATTTTTCTTCCTGTACCTGCAGAACCTTTAATTGAAAAATTATCATTAAATAAATATCTAAAGTGAAGTCTTGGGGTAAAAAATGAACCAAGGTTATTATGATTGTCATACCTCAAACCAAATACCAAATTAAAGTTGCTAAGATTATCAAAACTATATTCAAAAAAACCTCCAAATGATCTATCTGTTCTTTCAATATTTGATTTAAATACGAACTCATCGTATGAATCACTTGAAAAATTCAACCCAGCTTTAATTTTATTCTTTGTATTAGAAATTATAGAATTATATATCAAATTGGCAAATAAACTTTTTTGAGAAATATTATAATCATTTAAACCATAATAAGATTCTTGATCATGAAAATTATATGCTAATTGAAAACCTAGGCTCTGATATGGAATATTTGGATTTACATAACCAAGCTTGAATGAAGAATCAAATCTATTTGTAAATATTTCACCTCCCCATAATCTAGATAAATCTGATTTTTCATTAAAATCAACACTACCAACTTTTTTATTATCATCTAAATACCTAATATTTAAAAAACTAACAATTCCATTAGCTGCATCTGTATACTGCCACTTGCTTAATAAATTTAACTGATCTTGAATAGGTTTATCAAGAAACTTATCTCCGTTTTTATCATTAGCTCTTTTTCTATCATTATAATGAATAAAAGAAGTAGTTTGAATTTTTTCACTTACTGTTGATTTTAAGTGTGCGTTAGCTTCAATTCTTCCATCAAAACTGCTAAAAAGATTAAAAAAGAAAGGCATATCACTGAAAGGCTTTTTGATCTCAGTATTAATTTGTCCAACAATACTCTCATAGCCATTAATTACACTACCCATTCCTTTAGTAACTTGGATACTTTCTATCCAAGTTCCTGGTGTAAATCCTAATCCATATGTTTGAGAGGCACCTCTAACCATAGGAATATTTTCTTCAGTTATAAGAATATATGGGCTTTTGAGCCCTAACATTTCGATTTGTTTAGTTCCAGTTATTGCATCATTGTGGTTTACATCTACTGAAGGATTAGTTTCAAAACTTTCCGAAAGATTACAACATGCTGCTTTTAGTAATTCTTCCTCTGAAATTTTCACCACATTTTGAGGCATTAAATATGTTCTTTGAATTGTTTTTCTTTTTTTAGAAACAGTTACTTCATCTAATTCATTATCATCTGAAAAAGTTAAATAATGGGTTATAAATTTTTTATCATCAATATCAATTGTATCTGTTTTAAAACCTATGTAACTAATCACTAGACTTTTTACATCTCTAATTTTTTGAATATTGAACTCACCTGCAGCTTTTGTTATAGTTCCTTGGTTAGTATTAAGCCAAAAAACATTAGCTCCTTCAATTGGAAAATCAACACCATTGTCCTTAAAAAGAACTTTACCCGAAATAGTTTGGGAATAAGAATAGTTCAATAGAAAAAAAAGAGCAAGAAATGCAATTCTTTTTATCATTAAACAAATAAACTTATAATAAGGAAGAATAACTTTCAACTTTCATAGAAAAAGTTGCAAAATTTTGACATTTTTATGAGAACATGTTCTTTTTAAACTGAGATGGAGTCATACCAGTCTCTTTTTTAAAGTGATTAGACATGTGTGAAGGTGAGTTATAATTTAATAAAAAGGAAATTTGCTTTAGACTTTCATTCTCATAGCGAATTAATTCTTTGATTTTTTGAATTTTACAGTTCATTAAAAATCTTTCAATTGATTTTCCCTCAACTGCAGAAAAAATTCTACTTAGATAGCTATAATTATATCCCAAAGTTCTTGAAATTTCATCAGACAACTTAGAATTTTCAAAACTCATAGTTGAAACTTTAGAAACAATTAACTGCTTTATTCTTTCTACAATTACAGTTTTCTCATCCTCTAAAATTTCAAATCCTTTTGACTTTAATTTTGAATCAATAATCTTTAGATCATCTGCACTTACATCTTGATTAAGTTTGATATGACCAATTTCAACATTTTCGTAATTGATCTTTAAATCATCAAAAATTTGACTTACTGAATCAATACATCTAGGACAAACCATGTTTTTAATGACTATTCTATTATTATTAATCATACTTTTGTGAATATAATATCTTTTGATGGATTATTTAGAATTAATAGGTTGGATAGGAAATGTTTTTGTTGTTATTTCTTTTCTTAACAACGATACTTTAAAACTAAGATCTTATAACCTAGTTGGTGCTTCTCTATGGTTAGTTTATGGAATTGTGGCAGGATCTTTTTCAATTATTTTTTTAAATGTTGTAGTTATTTCAATTCAGATAGTTAAAATAACTCAGATACTACGAGAAAGAAAAAAATCATAGTCTATCTATTTCTACCCAAAAGGGAAAAATATTTTTTCTTTCATATCTAAAAAATGGAGTCAAATCAAATTCTCCTTCATTTAAATCAATATTTTCCATTAAAGCATATCCATTATCATCAACTTCAACTTTTTTGCTAAATACCTGATTTCCAACTTCAATCACCATTTGACCGGAAGTTAAATTCAAATTATTAAACTTAAATCTAAAATTATATTTTCCTGAAAGTGCTTTAATACGCCAAAATCCAAAAATTTCGTTCTGCGCCCAAATACCTCTTTGTCCACTAGCGTCATTTCTATTTAAATAAGTAGGATTTTCAAACTCACTTCCTATAATTATTCTAGGCTTATTTTTAATATTTTTTGAATTAATTAATTCATTATAAATATTATCCATTTCCAGTTTCATTTGGATTGCAAGTTCTTTTTTATTTTCTATTAAATTTTCCATTTCATAGGGATCATTATCAATATCAAACAGTTCAAACCTTTCAATAGGAGAATCATAATTTGTATTTCCAACTAACTTATAATTACCTTTATTTAAAGACATGTTTTGATACAGTTCAGGAGATTTTCTAGTCCAATAAGAAAAAAATGATCTTTCTTCTCTAGATTTATTTAGAAAATTTTTTCCATCAATTTTTATGTTTTTTGGAGTTTCTATATCACATAAATCTAACAAGGATGGTAGGACATCAATATGTGCTGAAAAATTATCAATATCTAATCCAGCATCATGAATTTTAGGATAACTTAAATAAAATGGAACTTTAATTCCTCCATTATACACACTACTTTTTAATCCTCTTAAGTTAGATACATATCTAAATTGTTGAGGGCCATTATCAGTCATAAAAATTAATATTGTGTTTTGATCAATATTTAGTTCTTTCAATTTTGATACAAGCTTTCCAACATTATCATCGATATTAGTAACCATTCCGTAAATTCTTTTTGCATCCAAAACATTTTTTTCTGTCATTGAAATTTTTTCACTTTCAGAAATTACAGAAGGATCTACATTTTTATATAAATCATAATATTTGTCGGGAACTTGTAGTGGCGTATGAGGAGCGTTGAATGATAGATAGCAAAAAAATTGATTTGACTTATTTTCTTCAATAAATTTTATTGCCTCGTCTGTAAAAATATCTGAACAGTATCCCTCATATTTTTTTTGTTCATTATTATGCCATAATATAGGATCAAAATAACTACGGTTTCCTTTATAGTAATTTGTAAAATCACCTACTTGACCAATACCTCCAGATAAATGAATTAAAGATTCATGAAACCCTTGATCCGTAGGTCTAAAAGGATAATTATCACCTAAATGCCATTTACCAAATATTCCAGTCTGGTAATTATTTTCTTTTAAAATTTCAGCTAAAGTTATTTCATCATTTGACATCATTGCACCGCCATTGTAAGTGTCAGTCACTCCAGTCCTTAATGAATATCTTCCTGTCAATAAGCTTGATCTTGTTGGAGCGCATACAGGTGAAACATAAAAGTTGTTAAACCTCATACTATTAGTAGCTAATAAATCTAAATTTGGAGTCTTAATATGAGGATTACCATTATAACCTATGTCACCATAACCTTGATCATCTGTTATAATTAAAATTATATTTGGTTTTTGCTCTACTTGTTTAGTACAAGAAATAAACAATATCAATAAAAATATGATTCTGCTAATATCAAATCCTCTCATATTTTACTTTGTCATGGGAATATCCTTATTTATCATTTTCATATCTACTTGATTGTTTTCAACATCTAATAAATGTTTTGAGAATTCCATTGAGGTAAACAATGCAAAATCTAGACGAGGTCGTAAAAGTAAGTTTAAATCTTTAATAATTGAAAAAGATTTTGAACCGGAAAATCCTAAACAATTAGAAGAGCTAGATGAGA
>JAYNRW010000079.1:0-5954 GCA_038114965.1 Flavobacteriaceae bacterium
AGACTATAGTTATCTAATTTCTGCATATTTAGGATTATACCAATCTACATTTGATTATGAATGGATCGAAAAAGCGGAAGCTTTAACTAATAAATCAATTGAAATTTTTTCAGTTAGTGATTCTAGTTTTTTTAAATTTAGTTCTGATCAATCATTATTATTTACTGGAAATTTTATTGATTTAAGAGATGGTGTAATTCCCTCTGCCAACTCAATCATGAGCAATAATCTATTTATGCTTTCACATTATACAGGAAATAGAGATTATTTAAATAAAGGTGATCTTATGATAAAGTCTGCTTTAAACAAGATAATGTCTGAGCCATTAGATTATATGAATTGGCTTAATGTTGCTTTAAGTTATTCAAAGAACTTTTATGAAATTGTTGTAACAGGTAAAGATGCTTATAAGATGTCTGATGAAATCAAATCTAAATATTTACCAAATGTTTTAATTGCTGCCTCGAAAAAAGATTCTAAGGAGTATTTACTTAATAATAGATATGTTAAAGGTGAGAATTTAATTTATGTGTGTGTGAATAACTCTTGTAAATTCCCTGTAAATAAGGTTACAGAAGCTTTAAAAATACTAAATGATTAATATGAAAAAAATTACATTATTACTTTACGGATTTTTAATTGGCATGTCAGTAATGTCATGTGATAAACAAGTAGAGGTTAAGCCAAATATTGTATTTATTCTTGCCGATGATTTGGGCTATGCTGATCTCTCATCATATGGTTCAGAATTTATTAATACACCATTTCTCGATGAAATGGCGGTAAATGGAGCAAAATTAACTTCCTATTATTCATCTCAAGCAGTATGTTCTGCCTCCAGAGCAGCCATTCTTACTGGTACCTATTCAAATAGAATTGGCATTAATGGAGCATTTGGACCTAAGTCTAAAAGGGGTATTAATGAAAACGAATTATTGATTTCAGAAATGTTAAAAGAAAATGGCTATAAGACTGGAATTTTTGGTAAGTGGCATCTTGGAGATGCTGATAAATTTAAACCTACAAGACATGGTTTTGATGAATTTTTTGGTATTCTTTTTTCAAACGATATGTGGCCGTTTCATCCTGAATTTCCAAACGCTTTCCCTGATGATTTGTTATTATATAGAAATGAAAAGCCGATAGAAACATTAATTGATCAATCTGATTTAACAAAAAGAATAACTGACGAGAGCATAAGATTTATAAATGAAAACAAAGACAATCCATTTTTCTTATACATTCCTCATCCTCAACCACATGTTCCACTTTTTGCTTCTAATGATTTTAATGGAAGTACCGGAGAAGGATTATATGCTGATGTTATTACTGAAATTGATTTTTCGGTGGGAAGAGTTTTAGAGGCTTTAGAAAAAAATGGTTTATCAGAAAATACTATTGTTGTATTTACATCGGATAATGGCCCTTGGCTTTCTTATGGTGATCACGCAGGGTCATCAGGAATTTACAGAGAAGGTAAAGGAACTGCTTGGGAAGGAGGACAAAGAGTACCTTGTATTGTTAAATTTCCTGATAAAATAAGTGCTGGGACAGTAATTGATGAACCCTTGATGGGCATTGATTGGTTACCAACTTTTGCTAGTCTGACCGATTCAAAACTATCTTCAAATAAAATTGATGGAAAAAATATTTGGCCTTTATTAACTTCAGAAACTAATAAGAGTCCTCATGAAGCGCTTTATTTTTATTACAAGCAAAATGAACTTCATGCAGTAAGGTCAGGTGACTGGAAGCTTTACTTTCCTAGATCATATAGATCGTTAAATGGCAGGCCTGGTGGAGTAGATGGTATACCAGTTAAATACGATCAAAATGTTGTTTCTGAAAATGAATTATACAATTTGAAGAGCGATCCTAAAGAATTAAATAATGTCTTAAATGATTATCCTGATATAGTTAGTAAACTAGAGAAAATGGGTGAAGAAGCAAGATACGATCTTGGAGATAATTTGACTAATGTTAAAGGGGTTGGAACAAGAGAAGTTGGAAAAATAACACCTTAATTATGTTTAGAAGAAATTTTTTAAAGAATTCTATAATTGGCTCTTTGTCTGCATCAACGATAATGAGTCTAACTAATAAGAATAATCCTATTGTAAAGTCTGTTCCAAGAATTATATCAACATGGAAGCATGGCGTTAACGCCAATAAAATTGCTTGGAAAAAATTAAATAATGGTGAAGGTGGTTTAACCGCAGTTGAATATGGTGTTAGAGACTCTGAAAATGATCCAAATGAAAGATCGGTTGGATATGGCGGCTTACCTGATCGTGAAGGTAAAGTAACTTTAGATGCTTGTATTATGGATTCAAATAATGATTGTGGATCTGTAAGTTTTTTAGAAAATATTAAAAACCCAATTTCAGTTGCTAGACTAGTTATGGAAAAAACTCCTCATATAATGTTGTCTGGAAAAGGGGCTTATGATTTTGCAATAGAGAATGGGTTTAAAAGTGAAAATTTATTAACTGAGCAGTCAAAAAAAGATTGGGAAAATTGGTTAAAAAAATCTGAGTATAAACCAATCATTAATATTGAAAATCATGATACAATTAGTATGTTATTGATTGATTCTGATCGTAATTTATTTGGTGCTTGCACAACTAGTGGAGCAGCTTGGAAAATGCATGGAAGAGTTGGAGACTCTCCTATAATAGGCGCTGGTCTATTCCTAGATAATGATGTTGGAGCAGCAGCAGCAACAGGCTTAGGTGAAGCAGTAATTAGAACTGCTGGGAGTGCTATGGTAGTTGAATGTATGAGAAATGGAATGTCTCCTATGGAAGCATGTAAAGAGGTAGTTCACAGGATTTCCAATCTACATAGAAACAGACCTGAATGGGAATATTTACAGGTTGGTTTTATAGCTTTAAGTAAGTCAGGGGATTATGCAGGATACAGTTTGAAAAAGGGATTTAATTTTGCATTAACTGATGACAAAAATGATTCAGTTTTAATTGATGCATCTTATAATATATAATGGAAGAAATAATTAAATATTTAGGCAATTTTCATCCTGTGGTATTACACTTGCCAATAGGAGCCTTTTTATTTACTTTTCTTTTATTCATTTCTCAAAAATATTTGAAATCTAATTTTGATCCTGCTGTAAGAATGGGGTTATTATTTTCATTTATAACTTCAATTATTACATCTATTTTTGGATATATACTTCATCTAAATGGGGATTATGATAGTGTTCTTGTTGACAGGCACATGTGGTTGGCAATTGCTACTACTATTTTAATAGGTTTTGTATTGTACTTACACAAAAGACAAAAACCATACAATCATGTTCTGTCTTCTTTTGTTTTTGCAACAGTTTTATTAACTATTACAGGTCATAATGGAGGATCTTTGACTCACGGGAAAGATTATTTAAAACTACCAGATTTTGAAAAAGAAATTTCAATTGTAAGTTATGATAGTATTCATGTTTTTAATCAAGTCATTTCTCCAATTTTGGATTCAAAGTGTGTAAAATGCCATAATACTGGAAAAAGTAAAGGCAATTTAATGTTGAGTTCAATAGACAAAATTCTTTTAGGAGGAGAAAAAGGACAAATAATTAAATCAAACTCGTCAGTTGATAGCAGACTTTATACTTATTTAAATCTTCCTATTGATGATGAAATGCATATGCCACCAGATGGTAATAGTCAATTGAATGATAATGAAAAAGAATTAATTAAACTATGGATTGATGAAGGTGCAGATTTTTACAATTTTAGAAAAATGAATGATGATAATTTTTCTAAAGAAATTTTAAGTTTTTTGCCAAAAGAAATTGCTTCAGTTGATCCACCCAACAGGAATGATTTAGTTAAACTCATAGAAAATGAATTTAGAATTGAAAGGATAAGCACTGAAAATAATTTTATTGACGTCAAATATCAAGGAAAATCCTTTAAACAAAGTTATTTGAGGTTACTTTCAAAAGTCTCTGATAATATAAAGAGACTAGATTTATCATTTGTTGACTTAAGCTCTATAGATTTATCAAGATTAGATGATTTTCATAATCTTACTTATTTAAATTTAAACAATACAAAACTGACAACAAAAAAATTACAAAAATTAGATCTTGATATTCAAACCTTAATTCTTAGTAATAATAATTTTGATGTCAGTGTCTTTAATAAGTTTATATCTAACCCAACTAAAGATAGAGTTTTTGCATATTATACAATTAGTGATTTTGATTTAACTTATGAAATTTCAGCAAATTCAAATGTCAAAATTTATTTTGGAGTTTCATTAGATGATTTTGCATCTAATGTTCCTTTAAAGATTCCAATTATAACTCCCACACAAACTTTATTTTCTAATACAGTTGATATTGAGGTTGTTTCTGACATAACTAACCCTGACTATAGATATACAATTAACGGAGAAGAGCCTGATAGTTTATCAAAACTATATGTTGGGCCAATAAATATTGATAGGAGTTCAAACGTAAAATTTAAAGCTTTTAAAAAAGGTTCAAGACCTAGTCCAGTGCAAGAAGTTTTTTATAGAAAAATTGCTGCTCCAATTACTGATTTCAAATTATTAAGTACAACTGTGGAGCCGTATGCTGCAAAAAATATTTTATCTAATTATGAGGTAGGATCCGCTGACTTTAGGGATGGAACTTGGAATGGGTTTATAAAATCTGATACCAGATCAGGAGATATGATTGCTGAGTTTTCACTCCCTGAGGGAGTTAATGAAATTGGTATTTCTAGTTTAACAGATTATGGGGCATATATATTGTTCCCAACAAAAATCGAACTATATGACATAAGTTTAGGTAATGATGAGCTAGTTTATTCAAAAAACATATCAAGAAAATTTGATGAAGAAAATGCTCCTTTACACACCTTTCGAATACCAATCAATAAAAATCTAAAAAAAGTAAGGCTAAAAGTTATTTCTAATAAAAAACTTCCAAAGGGACACCCTGCAGAGGGAGAGCCTGCATGGCTTTTTATTGACGAAATCATGCTGTTATAGCCTGATTTTCTCATATAATTCAATTATTAAATTCGCAATTTTGTACTTTATTTTCTGTTGATTATCAAATTATTAGAAAAAAAATTTATCATTTTAACAAAAAAACCCTTCGATTATTACCTGATAATTAATTTTTATTTTATAAATTGCTTGAACAATAACTAAATTTTTTAATAACAATTAATTTAAATTAAACACTTATGAAAACAAAATTCACAAGAATTTGTACTAGTATTTTGTTGTTCTTTGCACTGACTCTGTCGGCTTATGCTCAACAAATTTCTGGTACTGTTTCAGACGAGAATGGTGTGCCATTACCTGGTGCTACTATTGTCGTTGAAGGAACTTCTACGGGGGTTTCAACGGATTTTGATGGTAATTATTCGATAAGTGCTTCACAAGGAGATACTCTTGTGTTTAGCTTCGTTGGATATGCATCTCAATCTGTTGTTGTTGGCTCTTCAGCCACTATTAATGTTTCACTAGAACCTGACAATTCCCTAGACGAGGTAGTTGTAACAGCTCTTGGTGTAAAAAGAAACACTAAAGCTTTAGGTTATTCTGTTACAGAGGTAGATGGAGATGAGATTAGCGGAAACCCTTCTACCAATGCAATTAATGCCTTACAAGGTAAAGTTGCTGGTGTCAATGTAACCGGTAGTGCTATGGGTGCTAAAGGTTCAAGTAGAGTTGTAATCAGAGGATCAAGTTCACTTGGTGGGAATGATCAACCACTTTATGTTGTAGATGGTATTACAATTAACAATTCAAACCTTGGATCAGCTGGTATGTGGGGTGGTACAGATTTTGGAGATGGTATCTCTAGTATCAACCCAGATGAAATCCAATCTGTTTCAGTACTTAAAGGTGGTGCGGCAGCAGCACTTTATGGTTCTAGAGCAGCAAATGGTGTAATTATTATTACTACTAAAAATGGT
>JAYNRW010000080.1:0-5942 GCA_038114965.1 Flavobacteriaceae bacterium
ATCAGTGTCTCCAAACACATTCCACACATCACCTATAGGCCATTGGTATTCTTCTGTAGCTAATTTACCGTTAGGAAAATCTGCATATCCAAAATCTCTGTAACCATCCGAACCTAATTTGTCTCTTAAGTTTCTGTAATGCAATCCTTTATATGATCTGAAATCAAAACCAATATCAAATTTTAAATTATCTGCTAATTCGGTATTTAAATTTCCAATTGCTCCAAACCAGTTGTGAGAGTTTACAGAATTTCTTTGAATTACACCATTTCTTCTTATTGATCTTGGGCCGTATTCATCATTAACAATATACAGTCCAGTAGCTGCATCTAAAGAATTTGAAAAAGTTCTGCCATTACTTAAATTAGCAACTCCACCACCGATAGATTTAACTAATTCATCCCACATTACATATCCAGTTCTAGGATCTCTAAAACTTGAGCTACTAAAGTAAGTCCCTCCACCTCTACCCACAGAAGCATATGCAGTAGCAGATAAAGATGTCTTGCTATTAATTTTGTGTTCCCAGTTTAGAGATGCAATAGGCTTGTGATAATAATTATTTCTCATGTTAAATCCTTCGCCATTTCTTAACCCATAATTGTAATTATACTTGATACCATACTTTTGGTAGTCAGCAAGAGTAGCCATGTTATAATAACTTGTAGTTCTTTGACCGTGAACTTGAGGAGCACCAGTTACAATAAATTGAAGGTTATGTTTTCCATCAGGTTTTCTATAACCATATCCTAAGAAGTAGGCATATCCTTCAAATGGTGTTCCATCAACATATCCATCACCAGCTGTTCTACTAAAGGATGCAGAAAATGCATGACCTGAATCACTAACACCAGTGTTATATGTTAATACAGTTTTTAGATAACCATCATTTCCAACAGTAGCGGCCACTTTACCACCTTGAGTTAATTCGGTAGATTTAGTAACAACATTGATTGTACCACCCACAGATGGAATTGGTAGTTTTGCAGATCCAAGCCCTCTTTGAACTTGCATTGCTGAAGTAACATCACTTAGTCCAGCCCAGTTACTCCAATAAACACCACCCCACTCCATATCGTTTACTGGCATACCATTAATTAAAACTGCAATGTTTTCTTGTCTAAAACCTCTAAGTCTTACTGTTGCATCACCGAAAGCTCCTTGCATTGTTGAATAAATTCCTGGAGTTGAATTTAATAGCTGAGGAAGCTCTAAATTACCAACTCTTTCAACAATTTCATTGGCTGTTAGCGTTGATGCTGCAACTGGTGTTTCTCTGTCTTTTGCAAGGTCAATAGTACCAAAAACAGTTACGCCAGATAAAACATCAGCACCAGGTGATAATTCAATAACACCTAATTCAGCGCTATCACCAACTGTAAGTTCAGCTGTATCGTATCCAATGTAAGTTATTACAAGTGTTGACCCTGGCATAGCATCAATTGAGAATTGACCATTAAAGTCAGAAGAAACACCATTATTAGTTCCTTTAACTACAATTGAAGCTCCTGGAAGACTAGTCCCCAGTTCGCCATCAACAACAACACCAGATACGTTATTTTGTGCATACATAATTCCACCAAGGAATAACGCAGCGATAAATAAAGTAATTTTTTTCATTTATGAATAGTTTTGATTTACCGCAAATATTAAGAAAATTTTAACATGATTTATTAATTGCATGTTAATTTTATGAACATAAAATCATAAAATTTTACTTTTTTTTAAACTTAAAAATTAAGTGAATTAACTTTTTAACTTTTTTAGAAGGGATTTCGTTGATTTGTCGTGATTTTTTATTTCACCAGTTTCAAGTTCTGTTAATAACTTAGCTGCTAATTTTTTGCCTAATTCTACACCCCACTGGTCATAACTGAAGATATTCCAAATTACACCTTGAGTAAATATTTTATGCTCATACATGGAAATTAACTTTCCAAACGATTCAGGTGTTAATTTGTCAAAAATTATTGAATTAGATGGTTTATTTCCTTCGAATACTTTGAAAGGAGCAATTTCATTTAATTTATCATTTGATGTTCCTGATTTAATCAACTCATCTTGAACTTCGTTAATGTTTTTTCCATTTAATAAAGCTTCAGTTTGTCCAATATAATTTGAAAGAAGCTTGTTGTGGTGATCAATATTTCCATACAGAGAATTTTTAAAACCAATAAAATCACAAGGAATTAGTTTTGTCCCTTGATGAATTAATTGAAAGAAAGCATGTTGTGAATTTGTACCAGTTCCTCCCCAAATTATATTTCCGGTTTGATAGTCAATTTTCTTTCCATTTCTATCTACACTCTTACCATTACTTTCCATAATAGCTTGTTGTAAATAATTGGGTAAATATTTTAAATATTCACTGTAAGGGATGATAGCTTCAGATTCAGCATTTAAAAAGTTATTATACCATATACTAATCAATGCTAATATGATTGGAATATTTTTTTCATTAGGTTCATTTTTGAAATGAAGGTCCATTTCATTAGCTCCCTTTAGTAATCTTTCGAAGTTTTTGAACCCAATTGCAAGTGAAATTGAAAGACCTACCGTTCCCCACAAAGAGAATCTCCCACCAACATAGTTGTACATCGGAAAAACAAAGTCAGAATTTATTCCAAAATCTTTGATTGCACTCAAGTTGGTTGAAACAGCAGCAAAATGAGACTGAATATCTTTTTCACTCAGCTTTTCACAAAACCATTTTTTAATTGTTATAGCATTAGAAATGGTTTCTTGTGTAGTAAATGTTTTTGATACAATGATAAAAAATGTAGTTTCTGGGTTTAAATTTTTAATAACTTCATTAACGTGATCTCCATCTACATTGGACACAAAATGAATGTTTAATCTTGTTTTATAGTATTTTAAAGCTTCTACTACCATTACTGGACCCAAGTCTGATCCACCAATACCGATATTAACAACATCAGTAAATTGTTTGCCACTGCTACTTAAAAGACGACCATTAATTATGTCATCTGAAAATTTTTGAATTTTATTTCTATCGTTAATTATGTCTTGGTTAAAAGCACTGTTTTTATCAAAACTTCTTAGAGCAGTATGTAATACAGCTCTTCCTTCAGTTTCATTTATTTCATCACCTTTGAATTGTTTTTCTATAGCTTCCTTTAAATTACATTCATTAGAAAGTTTTAAAAGACTTTCTAAAATTTCATCATCAACTAAATTTTTTGAGTAGTCGACAAACATGTTTCCAAATGAAATTGAATATTTTTCAAATCTAGAATCATCATTTTCAAATAAACTTTTGATATCAATTTTTGAATTCAAGCTTTCAAGCTTTTTCCATGAATTTGTAGTTGTTGGATTAATTCTGTCTAATGCCATACTAAGGGATAGAATTTTGTTCAAAGTTAACACTTGATTCAATACTATCAAGTCTATTTTTAATAGGATTCATATATGTTAAATATATTTCCTTTAATTCATTAGATATAGGTTTTGCTTCAGGTAATTTTTGTTTCAATGGATCAACCTGTTTGCCATTTTTCCAAAATCTATAACAAACGTGAGGTCCAGATGTATATCCTGTCATTCCAACTTCACCAATTTTATCTCCTTGCTTTACTTTAGTACCTACTTTTAATCCTCTTTTATTCATATGTAAATATTGTGTTGAATATGTTGAATTATGACTAACGGTAACATAATAGCCATTCCCTCTCGTATAGCCTGACTTTACAACTGTTCCGTCAGCTGTTGCTCTAATTGGAGTACCAACGGGTGCGGCAAAATCAGTTCCATAATGAGGCTTAATTCGACCATAATATGCAATTTTTCGTCTTAAATTATATCTTGACGATATTCTACTGAACTGAACCGGAGATAATAAGAAAGCTCTTCTTAAATTTTTTCCATTTTCATCAAAGTATTCATACATGCCTCTCAAGCTATCCGTTTGAAATTCTATTGCATAAAAAGGTTTTCCTCTGTGTTCAAAATAAGCGTTGTGAACTCTATTTAGTCCTATGTAAGTAGAGTCATCTATATATTTTGAAGTATATAATATTTTAAAATTATCACCTTTTTCCAGCCTAAAAAAATCAATATTCCAAGCATAAATTTCGGAAAGTTCATTGGTTAGTAAAGGGCTAAGTTTTAGATCTTGCATAGTTTCAGCTAATGAACTTTTTATTACTCCAGAGGCTTCTTTTTCAATTAATTTAACTTCCTTCTGTCTTTTTTGAGCCCATAAAGAGTCTTTTAGTGAAACAACTATATAATCAATTGAATTTGGTTGATAAATAAAGTATTCTGGACTGTTAAGTGAATCCTTTGATGATAAAATAGTATATGGTCTGCCAATATTAATTTTTCTTATATCAAAAACTTTTTTAACCTCTGAAACTATATTGAATATTTTTGGATAAAAAAGATTATTATTTTCCAATATTAAACCAAAAGAATCCCCTCTGTTAATTGTATCTTTTTTAACATTAAAATCATTAAGAGTAAAACCAAATTCTTTTACGATTTTTTCTTTTTTAACAGGTATAATCTTAGTTGTCTTTTTTTCTTCACTTCCACAGGACTGTATAAGCGTTAAAAGAATAAATATTTGTAAAAAACGCTTAATCATCAACTATTATTTTAAAAGGGTTTGTAATTCCTCTAAATGAAGTTAAATCAGCCACAATTGTACCTACTCTTAAATTGGCTTTGACTTTTACCGGAATTCTGTTTTCATCATTTGTAACCCAAAGGTCTATTCCTTCATTACTCCTAAAAACTCTTCCTGCTTCCATGAAAGGTTTTAATTTTAAACACTCAATCAATCCAAATTTAGTCTTAATTCTTTCAATACCTAAATATTTCATCTTAAATGGATAATTTTGAGAGGCAAAAAAGATATTTACAAATATAATATCACCTTCCTTTAATTTAGAAATATCTAAATGCTTTCTTAGGAAATAGAAAGTTGAGATGATATCTTGATATCCTGATTCAAGTTTTATAACTCTTTCCTCGTTAGTGATCTTGTTTAAAATGGTTGCTGTCTTATTTTTATCGTCATATACTGTTTCAGCTTTTCTTACATAACCCCCTTCATAGATATCTCTTATTGATTTTAGCGGTTTAACTTTTTCTAATGGAAAAAAAGCTTCATAAAGATCATCAACCCTAAAGAATAACCTAGCTAAACCAATCGTTCGTCCAATAGCAGTAGCCCGATATACCAACGAGTCATTAAGAATTTCCTTTTTTAATTCAAGTGAAGCATAGCTTGCGTTTAAAAAACCATAATGAAGTTTATATTCAAAAAACTCACCTGATTTATAAGAATTAAATGATTTATTATACAAACTATCAGGAACAAAATCAGAGTTGACATTTTGAGCATAGCCAGTTGATATATATAAGAATAAATGTGAAAATATGATGAATAAGAATTTTTTCAACTTCACAAAATTAAAAAACTAGACGCTTTCCTTCAAATAGTTCATGACTTTTTCGGTTTTGGATTTACCTATTAAATCTATAATTTCTTTTTTATCAGCTTTTTTTAATTTAGAAATAGATTTAAATTTCTTTAACAACTTATTTTTAGTATTTTCTCCAATACCATGTATATTATCAAGGCCAGATGTAAGTGATGATTTGGATCTTTTATCTCTATGAAAACTAACACCAAACCTGTGAGCTTCATTTCTTAATTGTTGGATAACTTTTAATGTTTCAGATTTCTTATTTAAATATAGAGGAACTGAATCATTAGGGAAATATAGTTCTTCTAGTCTTTTGGCGATTCCAAGAACAGATATTTTATTATCTAAATCGAGTTCTTTTAGACTTTTAACTGCAGAACTCAATTGACCTTTTCCTCCATCAATTACTATAAGATTTGGCAAATCCTGCTTTTCATCCAATAGCCTTTTATATCTTCTAAAAACAACTTCTTCCATTGATCCAAA
>JAYNRW010000081.1:0-5926 GCA_038114965.1 Flavobacteriaceae bacterium
GTATTGAGTCTTTATCACAATCGACTTTAAAAGATTTAAGTATTAAGATGTTTCCACTTTCTTCACCTTTCATCCAAATTCTATTTTTTGTTCTACTAAAAAAATGTACTTTTTTGGATGAAATAGTTAAATCTACAGCCTCTTGATTCATGTAACCTAGCATTAATATATTTTTAGTAGTACTATCTTGAATTATGGCTGGAATTAAACCATCTTTATTTTTATTAAAATCTAAATTCATATTCTAACTTTTATATTATTTTGTCTTAATTCTTTTTTTAAACTTTTTATTTCTATTTCTTTAAAATGGAATACACTTGCAGCCAAAGCTGCATCTGCATTTCCTAAATTAAACACATCAATGAAATCTTGTACTTTTCCTGCACCTCCAGAAGCAATAATTGGTATAGTTAGCTTCTTTGATAAATCTGAAAGAATTTCATTTGCAAATCCATTTTTAGTTCCATCATTATTCATGGAAGTGAATAAAATCTCCCCAGCTCCTCTCTCTTGAACCTCAAGCGCCCAATCTATTAACTTTGTACTTGTTTGTTCTCTTCCTCCAACAAGATGAACATACCAACAGTCATTAATTAATTTAGCATCAATAGCAACAACAACACATTGACTTCCATATCGTGATGAAATTTGATTTATTAGATTTGGAGTTCTATAAGCTTGAGTATTAATTGATATTTTATCAGCCCCACTAAAAAGTAAAGAGGAAACGTCATCAATGGAACTAATTCCTCCTCCAACTGTAAATGGAATATTTATGTTTTTTGAAATTTCCAAAGCTAAATTGGATAATGTTTTTCTTTTATCTTTTGTTGCAGTAATATCAAGAAAAACCAATTCATCAGCACCTTCATTTGAATATAATTTTGCTAATTCCACAGGATCACCAGCATCAATTAAATTAAGAAAATTAACTCCCTTAACAGTTCTATTATTATCAATATCTAAACATGGAATTATTCTTTTAGCTACCATACTCAATAATCATTTTTTTTAAATCTATTCTTTTCTCATATAAAGCCTTTCCCACTATAGCTCCATAACATCCTATCTTTTTTAATTTATTTAAATCATTCTCACTTGTTACCCCACCACTCGCAATTAAATTTAAACCTGGAAATTTCTCAATTATTTTTGAATATATTTCAACGGAAGAGCCTTGCATTGCACCATCTTTTGAAATATCCGTTATAATTGCATATTTAATTCCATAACTATTGTATTCATTTATAAAATCAAATAAATTATATTCGGTTGTTGTCTTCCATCCATTTATTTTAATAACATTATCTAAAAAATCTGCTCCTAATATTATTTTTTCCTTACCATATATATTTATTGAATCCTTTAACAAGTCTTTATTTGTCACTGCTACACTGCCAAGGGTTATTTGATTTACACCTAAATCAAAAGCTAATGAAATATCGTCTTTACTTTTGATTCCACCTCCAAAATCAACTTTTAAATTTGTCTTTAAGCATATTTCGTATAGAATAAC
The DNA here is from genome assembly GCA_038114965.1 of Flavobacteriaceae bacterium. GTDB lineage: Bacteria > Bacteroidota > Bacteroidia > Flavobacteriales > Flavobacteriaceae > Eutrophosalina. Next base: position 1,517 of record JAYNRW010000081.1, read on the forward strand.
CTTATTAATAATAGTATGAGATTTAGCTCCCTCTAAATCAACAACATGTAAATGGGTAGCCCCATTATTTTCAAACTCCTTAGCAACAAGTAACGGATTAGATGAATATTCTTTTTTTAGATTGTAATCGCCTTTTAACAATCTTACACACTTTCCATTATATATATCAATTGCAGGAATAATTTTCATAATTCACTAATAAAATTTTTTATTATTTTTTCTCCTATCAATCCACTCTTTTCAGGATGAAATTGTGTTCCATAAAAATTATCTTTATTGATTGCTGAAGAGTAAGTCAGGTCATATAAACTTTCAGAGATTGTATATGGTGATTTTGGTACATAATATGTGTGTACCATATACATAAACTCATTTTCATTTATATCCTTAAATAAGTTAGTTTTTAAGTTTTTGATATTATTCCAACCTATTTGAGGTATTTTATTATTATCAGAATTAAATTTTTTCACTGTTGTATTAATAATCCCAAGGCATGATGTATCTCCTTCTTCTGAGTAAGTACACATAAGTTGCATCCCTAAACATATACCAAGTAATGGTTGTTTTAAATTTGGGATTAGCTTATCTAAATTTTGATTCTTTAATTGTTTCATCGCATATGAAGCATCTCCAACACCAGGAAAAATAACTTTTTCGGCAGAAATAATTTTCTCTGGAACCATAGTATATATATGATTCACTCCAATTCTATCCAAACTATGTTGTATACTTTTTATATTACCCACTCCGTAATCTACAATCGCAACATTCATTTATATAATTCCTTTTGTAGTTGGAAGGACCATATTACTTTCATCCTTCTTTATTGCTGATTTAATTGACTTAGCAAAGGCTTTAAAAATTGATTCAATTTTGTGATGTTCGTTATTTCCAATTCCTTTTATATTTATGTTTGCTTTTGCGGAATCTGAAAATGATTTAAAAAAATGGAAAAACATTTCAGTAGGCATATCTCCAATTTTTTCTCTTTTAAAATCAGCATCCCATTCAATCCAATTTCTTCCTCCAAAATCAATAGCACATTGTGCTAAACAATCGTCCATAGGTAGAACAAAACCATACCTATTAATACCAACTTTATTAGACAAAAGTGAATTAAATGCTTCTCCCAATAAAATTCCTGTATCTTCGATAGTATGATGTTCATCTACATTTAAATCCCCATCAACAGTTAAATCTATATCTATTAGCGCATGTTTTGATAACTGATCTAACATATGATCAAAAAAAGAAAGACCTGTATTTATATTACTTTCTCCAGATCCATCTAAGTTCATTGATAATTTAATTTTTGTTTCTTTCGTGTTTCTTGTAAATTCTGATTTTCTTTCTAAGCCCTTCAAATACTCATAAATATTTTTCCAACTTGAAATAGTTTCAGAATTTTCAATTTTAGACTGAGATTCTGAAAAATAAATTGAGCTGCAACCAATATTATTAGCAAAAATTAAATCTGTTTCCCTATCCCCTATTACAAATGACGATTTTAAATCAATTGCACTATCGTTAATATATTTTGTTACCAGTCCTAAACCAGGTTTTCTAGTTGGAAGATTCTGCTCTTCAAAGGTGTTGTCAATTAAAATATCTAAAAAACTTATTTTATAGTTTCTTAATGAGTCAATTATAAAGTTTTTAACTGACCAAAAAGTATATTTTGTAATTGAGTCTTTACCAAAACCATCTTGGTTTGTAACTAAAACCAAATCATAACCGAGTTCATTATTGATTTTTTCAAGATATTTGAAAACACCAGGTATGAAAGAAAGCTTATCGAAACTATCTAACTGTTTATCTATCTCAGGTTCAACTACAATTGTTCCATCACGATCTAAAAAAATTATTTTTTTCATATTTTTTTAAGAGTATTAATTAAAATTTTATTCTGCTGGGGAGTTCCTACAGTAACCCGTAAACAATTTTCACAACCTTTAACATTAGATCTATTTCTGACAACTATACCATAATCAATAAGTTGTTTGTATCGTTTATCAGCATCATCTACTTTAATCAAAAGAAAGTTTGAGTTTGAAGGAAATACAACTTGAACAAAAGCTAATTCCTTTAATTTTAACTCTAGGAATTTTCTTTCATTTATTGTCTCATTAACCTGGTCAATATTCACATATTCCCTTTCGAGAGATTCAATTGCCTTTTTCTCTGTTAAAGAATTAATATTATATGGTGGTTTAATCTTTTTTAAATAGGAAATTATTTCTTGATTTGAATAACCTACACCAAGTCTGATACCTGCAAGTCCAAGAGCTTTGGAAAAGGTTTGACTAACTATTAAATTATTATATGAATTTATTTTTTTTAAATAAGATATATTGGAATAATCAACATAAGCTTCATCTATAAACACAATTCCTTTAACTGATTCGATAACTTTAATAATTGTTTCATTACTAAAGGAATTTCCAGAAGGGTTATTTGGATTTGTAATAAAAATAACTTTAGTATTTGAATCAAAACTTGATAATACCTTATTAATATCAATTTGAAAATTTATATCTAAGTCAATTTTTATATTTTCAACATCATTAATTCTAGAGGAAATATCATACATTCCATATGTCGGATTTAATGTAATTATTTTATCTAAACCTGGATTGCAAAAAACTCTAATCACTAGATCAATTAACTCGTCTGTTCCATTACATAGAATTAAATTATTTGTATTTATATTTTTAAAGGAGGAAATCAATTTATTTAATTGAATATGCCTGTTATCAGGATATCTATTTAATTTATTGTCATAAGAACTTTCATTTGCATCTAAGTAAATAAAATCACTAGTGGACTTAAATTCATCCCTTGCAGATGAGTATGGAGTTAATTCCTTAATATTTTTTCTTACTAAATCTTTAATTTTCATTGATTCTAATTGATACTGCTTGTTTATGTGCATCTAACCCCTAACTTAAAGCAATTGTTTCAATAACATATGAAATTGACATTAAAACAGATTTAGAAATTTTAAGAAAAGAGATTGTTTTAAACAAACTATCAGTATTGACGCCACTATATTGCTTAGCATAGCCATTTGTGGGTAAAGTATGGTTTGTTCCTGAGGCGTAATCCCCTGCACTTTCAGGGGTATAATTTCCAATAAAAACAGAACCAGCATTTGAAAGTTTAGAAATACAATATTCTTCATTTGAAGTATTTATAATATAATGTTCAGGGGCATATTCATTTATAAAATCAATAGAATCATCAATTGAATCAAATAATATTGATTTTGAATTTTCAAGAGATTTAGTAATAATTTCCTTTCGAGATAAATCTTCTTTTTGAATTTTAATTTCCTTGGAAACTTTATCAATTAAAGCCTTTGAATTACTTACTAAAATTACCTGACTATCAATTCCATGTTCAGCTTGTGATAATAAATCCGATGCGACATATTTTGGATTTGCAGAATCATCAGCAAGAACTAATAATTCACTAGGGCCAGCTGGCATATCTATTGAAAGACCATAATTCATTGAATACTTCTTACCTTCCGTAACATATTGATTTCCTGGACCAAAAATCTTGTCAATTTTTGGAATTGATTCTGTGCCAAAAGTCATAGCTGCAATTGCTTGTGCACCACCTACTTTAAAAATATTGCTTATACTGCATATTTTACATGCATAAAGAATTTCAGGAGCTATCTCATTTTTAAAATTTGGTGGTGTACAGAGTATTCGATTTGAGCAATTTGCAATTAAAGAAGGAATACCTAACATTAATACTGTTGAAAATAATGGAGCAGATCCGCCAGGGATATAAAGTCCAACATTGTTAATAGGACGTTTTTCTTGCCAACAATTAATCCCTTTTTGAACTTCGATTATGTTTTTCTTTTGCAATTGTGAGTGATGAAATTTATAAATGTTATTATATGCTAAATCAATTGCTTTCTTAAGATTTGAAGATATTTTATCCTCCGAATCATTAATTAAATTTTCTGAGACTTTTAATTTATCTATTTTGACATTATCAAATTTTAAGGAATAATCAATAAGTGATTTGTCTCCATTTTTTTGAACATTTTTGAAAATTTCTTTTACCGAATCAACAACAGAATTATTTTCAGTGTATGGTCTTTGGGTTAAAGAACCCCATTTTGATTTGCTAGGATTAATTATAATATTCATTATAAAACCATTTTTTCAATTGGACATACAAGGATATCTTCTGCACCAGCTTCTTTTATTGAATCAATAGATTCCCAAAATTTATCATCATCTATAACTGTGTGTAAAGAGGACCATCCTTCCATCTCTAGAGGAAGAACAGTTGGACTTTTTAATACAGGTAATAGACTTGATACCGTTTTAATTTTATCGTTTGGCACATTCATTAAAATATATTTAGATTGTTGTGCTCTCAGTACAG
>JAYNRW010000082.1:0-5903 GCA_038114965.1 Flavobacteriaceae bacterium
AGAAAAATTTATGGTTTTCATATTCACCTAACCAAAATCCATATCCGTAAATTGGATTATTTTCAAACCTTGGAGAAATAGATTTTATGACATTTGAACTATCAATTACTTGCTTGCCATTAATTTGCCCCTTGTTTTTATAGAGTTTACCAACCTTAGAAAAATCACGTGCATTGGAATTAAAACAACAATATGCTTTAGTTTCATTATTTTGTTTGCTATCGATCATCCAAAGCGCATCTTCTTCTGCACCAATTGGATCCCAAAGCCACTCACTAACTAAGTCATTAATTTTTTTATTGTTAGCTTTTTCAATTACCATTGCTAAAAGCTGAGTACTGCCACTTTGGTAATTGAATTTTTTACCTGGCAAATCAATGAATGAAGATTTTAACATTAATTTTTTCAAGTCTTTAGTAACATATGCTCTGGCAGTAATTCCCAATAAATCTTTATAATTTTCCTCCCATTTAAGTCCTGATGACATTGATGCTAAATCTCCAACGGTAACATCTTTTCCACCTCTTAATTCAAATTCAGGATAGTATTTTATAAGTTTTTCATCTAAACTTTCAACTGTGTTTGATTCAATGCTTTTAAACAATAAAAATGAAATAATGCTCTTAGCCATTGAAAAAGAATTAGTCATTGAACTTTCATCATACCCTAAAAAATATTTTTCATGTATAATTGAATCATTTTTAATTATAAGAAAAGCAGTAGAGTCAAACTCATTGTGAATAGAGTCTAATTCTTTTGTGCTTTCCAGTTTATTATATAGTTTGTGCTTTGCCCATTTTTTTGGTGATGAACTTTTTTTAATTTTTACATTTTCAAAAAATTTAAAATCATCAATAGAAGCTTTAGTGTTTTTCGTTTTTAAAACAAGTTCAATCATGCTTTTATGATCACTAAAATTTTCGTGTTGAATAACAGCAACTATAATAAATACGATAATTATGAATATTCCAAAAGGGATTGAGATTTTTCTTGATAGTTTCATAATCAATTTTGTTAAATATATATATTTAATTCTTATTGATTATTTTAGTCTAGTCCAAATATGAAAAAGCCATTTTTTTATTTAAGAACAAGGATTTTTTTATCAATGATTATCCTTGTATTTATATCTTTTTTATTAATTGGAATATCAACAAATTTTCAAATAACTGAAAGTTCATATTATTATCATGAACTTAGATTAGACAGAAAAGAATCTCAACTCCAAAGAGCAATTTCATATGAGTTTCTTAATAATGATGAAAGTTCAATTAATAGTCAAAGTTTTAGAGACCGAATATTTAAGATTTCAGATATTCAGAATATAAGCTTTAGTATATATGATTTAAATGGTAACCTTATTCAATCTACTTTTGAAGAAAATGCATTGAATAAAATCAGTTTAGAATTAATAAATGAGGTCAAGTCTTCCGAGAAAAATAAATTTGTTGAAGTAAAAAAAGTTGGCGAAAAACAACTTAGAGAATCCTATTCTCTTATTTTAGATTCTAAAAATGAACCAATATGGATTCTCAACTTTCCTTATGTTGATGATGATAAATTAAATGTTTATGAATTAAGATCTTTCATTCTTAACATCGTTCAAGTTTATATTCTTTTGTTTGTTCTTGCAATAATAATATCTTATTTCGTTTCAAGTTATATAACTAATCCAATTTCAGAGATAGTATATAAAATGAAACAAATGAGGATTGATAAATTAAATAAAAAAATAAATTTAGATGTTACTAGCAGAGAAATGTTTACTCTGGTAAGTTCTTATAATAATATGGTTGATCAAATCGATCATAATATAAAACAGATTTCAAAATCTCAGAGAGAACTAGCGTGGAGAGAAATGGCAAAACAAGTAGCTCATGAAATAAAAAATCCTCTCACTCCAATGAAATTAAGTGTTCAAAATTTTAAAATAAAATTTGATCCAAAGGATCCTAATATTGAAACAAAATTAGATGAATATAGTAAGACATTAATTCAACAAATAGATGTCCTTAGCTCCATAGCTACAGCCTTTTCTAGTTTTGCAGAGTTGCCAGCACAGAAGAACGAAAAAATTGATTTAATTACAACAATAAAATTGTGTTTGGAAATCTTCAATGAAAGAAATGTGGTTTTCAAAAGTGATATAAATAAATTAGAAATCTTGTTTGATAGAACCAACCTAATTAGGATTATTAATAATCTTGTTAAAAATTCTATTCAAGCAACTAACGAAATTTCAAACCCTGAAATTGTTGTTAATGTCAAAAAAACAACTAAGCATGTAATAATTGAAATTAAAGATAATGGAGTTGGCATACCTTCGGATTTAAAAGAAAAAATCTTTGAACCTAATTTTACAACTAAAACCAAGGGAATGGGTCTTGGGTTGAGTATTATAAAAAACCTTATTACAAATTATAAAGGTGATATAAGTTTTAATTCAAAAAAAGGAGAAACAGTTTTCAAAATAAAACTTCCGCTAGATTAGCAGTATTCATTATAAGCCTCTTTTAAATTTTCAGCTATAATATTTGCACCTCTTCCTTCAATGTGATGACGTTCTAACATATGAACCAATGAACCATCTTTAAACAACGCGATACATGGTGATGATGGAGGGAAAGGAAACATTAAACTTCTGGCTGATTCAGTTGCTTCTTTATCAACCCCAGCAAAAACAGTAAATAAATTATTTGGAAGTTTTTCATTTTGTAATGATTCTAAAACACCTGGTCTAGCATTAGCTGCAGCGCAACCACAAACTGAGTTTACAACTATAACAGATGTTCCAGATTTAATCAAATCTTTAATATTATCATTATTTTTTAGTTCAGAAAAACCATTTGATGTAAGTTCTTCTTTCATAGGTTTTACAATGTGCTCCGGGTACATAATTTATTTTTTTTCAAATATACTAAAGAACTATTAAATTCCATTTGTAATTTTGTAATGTGTATAGATGGTTTTTAGGTTTATTTGGTTTCTTTATTTATAGAATTCCAGGCTTTTTTGTAGGTTTTTTTATAGGAACTATAATAGACAACGGAGCTATAAGAAGAGTGAATTCAAGTGTTGTGAAAGAATTTGAAATAAATTTACTTTCACTTGCAACAATTTTAATAAAATCAGATGGAAAAGTTTCATCATCTGAACTTCAATTCGTTCGAAATTATTTTATATCAATACATGGTTCTCAAAGAGCTAATGAATTATTCAAAAGGTTCAATAAAGAGGTAGATAAATCTAATTTATCAGCTAAAAAAATATGTTTATTTTACAGATCAAGAACAACTTATGAAACTAGACTTCAGATTATTAACTTATTATTTAATTTAGCAAAATCAGATGGGAGTATTTCAAAGTTTGAGCTAGATAAACTACTTGAATTTTCAAATCTTATGAGAGTTTCAAATATGGATTTTGAAAGTTTGAAAGCCATGTTTATTAAATCTACAAACTCTGATTATAAAATTCTTGAAGTCGAAAAAAACTGCACAGATGCAGAGCTGAAAAAAGCTTACAGAGATTTAGCTAAAAAACACCATCCTGATAAAGTTCAGCATTTGGGTGAAGCTTATATAAAGTCAGCCAAAGAAAAATTTGCAAGGATACAAGCTGCATATGAAAACATTAAAAAACAAAGGGGTATAGCATGATAGATCAATTATATTTTTACTTAGAAATTGGATATTCTCATATTTTAGATTTAAGCGCATATGATCATTTTCTATTTTTAGTATCTATTACAATACCGTTCTCATTTAAGTATTTTAAAAAATTATTTTGGATTGTTACTTTATTTACAATCGGGCATTCCTCTTCAATTGTATTGTCAACATTCGGTCTTATAAAACCAAATATTTCCATTATTGAATTTTTAATTCCAGTTACAATTATTTTTTCAGCTATTTCAAATATATTTTTTTTAAAAACTGACAAAAATGTGGATTTTAAAACTTTATTTATTTCACTATTCTTTGGAATAATTCATGGATTTGGTTTTGCAAATTACTTTAATCAAATAACCTTTGATGATACATTAGACACAACAGCATTATTAGGTTTTTCATTTGGAGTTGAGCTGGCTCAAATTTTAATAGTAATTTCAATACTTTTAATAAATTCAGTTTTAACAATTTTCATTAAAGAAAAATATAATGTATACATTAAAATTAGCTCAATCATTGTTTGTATATTAACTGTCTTATTATTCATTTAATATGTCATCATCAAAACAACTGAAGTACGATAAAGCTTATTTAAAAATGGCGCTTGAGTGGGGTAAATTATCTCATTGTAAAAGAAAACAAGTAGGGGCTTTAATTGTAAAAGACAGAATGATTATTTCGGATGGTTTTAATGGCACTCCAAAAGGATTTGAAAATGTTTGTGAAGACGAAGACAACTATACTAAATGGTATGTTTTACACGCGGAAGCTAATGCAATAACAAAGGTTGCATCTTCAACACAATCTAGTCAAGGAGCAACATTGTACATCACATTATCTCCTTGCAAAGAATGCAGTAAATTAATTTTCCAGGCAGGAATTATTCGGGTTGTTTATATCACGGAGTATAAGGACAGAACAGGTTTAGATTTTTTGATTAAGGCTGGTGTTGAAGTAACACAAATCTCTAATCTTTAATTTTTTTTTCAATTTTTTCAGAAATCATTGAAATTAAAATCAGAACTATAGCACAACTTGAGGCTAATATCCCAACTAATGAAATTTTATTGTTAGAGTCACTAATTTCAAATTCAAAATTATAATTGAAAATATTTATTATTAAAATTATAACACTAATTGCAAGACCAATTTTCTTTATCATATTTTTGTTTAAGCAAAGTTACTAATTGAAATGATAATAATCGACAAAACCTTAGTATCAAATGACGTGATTGAAAGAAAATTTACATGTGAAATATTAAGTTGTAAAGGGGGCTGTTGCGTCAAAGGTGATATTGGAGCTCCTCTAGAATTGGAGGAAGCAGAAAAGCTGAAAAATAATTATAAAAAATTAAAAAAATACATCTCTGAAGATGGGTTTGATTTATTAAAAAATGATCAAAGTTTTGTTAAAGATGAAAATGGGGTATTACATACGCCATTGATTAATGATAAAGAATGCGCATATATTAAAAGAGATAAAAATGATGTAGTAACATGTGGAATTGAAAACGCATATAATGCTGGAGAAATTGATTTTAACAAACCAATTTCATGTCATTTATATCCTTTAAGAATTACGGAACTTAAAAATTATACTGCTGTAAATTATCATGAATGGGACATTTGTAATAGCGGATGTGTTAAGGGAGAAAATGATAATGTTTATGTTTTTGAGTTTTTGAAATCAGCCTTGATTAGAAAGTTTGGAAGCGACTGGTATGAAAAATTATTGACTGCTAAAAAAACTAATTCTTAATTTTTTTTTAAACACAAATTGTTAAAAACTAAGCCAATTTGTGAATAATTAATCCTTTTATTTCTGACAACATTTTAGAATCTTTGTGAAGCATTAATTGCAAATAATCTAATTACATTACTGTTATGGTTGAGCCAATTTTAAAAGAAAATAAAGATAGATTTGTCATCTTCCCAATTAAACATCATGATTTATGGGAGTGGTACAAAAAATGTGAGGCAAGTTTTTGGACTGCTGAAGAAATCGATCTTCATCAAGATCTCACAGACTGGACAAGTAAATTGAATGACGATGAAAGATATTTTGTCAAACACATTCTAGCTTTTTTTGCTGCATCAGATGGAATTGTTAACGAGAATTTAGCTGAAAATTTTGTGAATGAGGTTCAGTATTCTGAAGCAAAATTCTTTTACGGCTTTCAGATAATGATGGAGAATATTCACTCTGAAACTTATTCTTTATTAATCGACACC
>JAYNRW010000083.1:0-5780 GCA_038114965.1 Flavobacteriaceae bacterium
TAAAATCCAATGAGCAGTAATGTTCGTGCGGGTTCAAGTCCCGCCCCGAGTACTCAAAAGGAGGTGTTATTAAGCATCTCCTTTTTTATTTATATTTATTGATAGTGATTAGATGGATATTTTTATTGTCAATTTTTCTTATTAATAATGATTTAAAGGTCTTGTCTTATAATATTAGATACAATAATCCTAATGATGGAGTTAATCATTGGGAAAATAGAAAACAAACTATTGCTAATTTTATTAATGAAGAAAATCCTGATTTTGCTGGATTGCAAGAAGTAACTCATTCTCAATTAGAATTCTTATTATCTAATTTGATTGACTATGATTATGTTGGTGTTGGAAGAGATGACGGTAAGCAAAAAGGAGAATATTCCCCAATTTTTTTTGATAGTAATAAATTTTCTTTTCTAGAAGGAGATACTTTTTGGCTTTCAGAAACACCTAATTCTATTTCAGTTGGATGGGATGCGTCAATGGAGCGTATTTGTACTTATGGTCTATTTGAAGAAAGAAAGTTAAAAAGAAAAATATTTGTATTTAACACACATTTTGATCATGTTGGAGACTTAGCTAGAAAAAATTCAGCAGTCTTATTAATTAAAAAAATAAAAGAATTGAATGTCAATAAATATCCAGTAATCTTAACAGGAGATTTTAATTTAGATAGTTTTAGTGAAACAATTAAATTATTACAAAAAGAATTTATCGATTCAAATAAAAATATTAAAATAGACAATAAGTATTTTGGAACATATAATGGATTTAAATTAGAAGCTGTTGATCCAAGAAGAATAGATTATATTTTCTTTAAAAATTTAATTTTAAAGTCATCTAAACATATTCATTTAAAAACTGAAAAAAAGTTGTGGGCTTCAGATCATCACCCAGTTTTAACTTTATTTAAAATCAATTAAAGTATTTTCTGTTCCAAATAAATTCATTAAAGTTTTTACCTAAAGAAAAACCATAATATATAAAAATGGCAATTACTGATTTCAGTATAAAAAGAAATGTGATAAAAAATTCAGCACCAGGATTATTCTCATAATAAAATATATTGCCAGGAACCATAGCTGTAATTAATAGAGAAATAATTGAAATAAAAATTAAAATGTTGACTAGATTTTTAAATGGCCAAACTGATATTTTTCTAAAAAAACTCAAGTCATTACCCCATTTGTGAATTAAATAGTAATATCCATCACCAAGACTAGCAAATAAAAGTGGATCATCATAATTTTCTAGTTCAAATAATTTCGAAGGAGCCATTATCCTTAATTCAAAATTTAAATTTGGATGATTATTTTTAAACTCATCGAGCTTCTTAAAAGCCTCGTTAGGAATCTTACCTTTAAAAAGTTTTACATCTAAAAATCTTAGTCTGTAATCAATACATATTTTTCTAATCTGATCAACATGGAATAGGTTATCACTATTCAATTTCGATATATTATATTCTAAATTAAAAAGTTGTTGATTTTTACTAATTGAACTTCTTTTTTTTACTTTTAAAAGCTCATTTCGAAGATTTGTTTTGGGCAAGCTTATTTCCATATTTAAAATTAATTAAAGAGTTTTTTTTTTAAAAAAACTTTAACATTTTATTTTATGGCAACTATTTAAAAAATTATTGTCAAGTTCTATATTTAGACCAGGTTTAGCGTGTATTTTCATTTCCCAGTCTTTACAATATTCCAACCCACCAATAACTGGATCTTGTTTATGAAACAATGGACTGTCACAATCTAGATTTTTAATTAAATCAGATTGATAAGCCAAATGACAATTGGCTGTGAAAACAATTTTTGATTCTAAAAAACCTCCTATTTGCATTTCAATATTATTTTTTTCAGCAATTGAAATTATATTTAAAGCCTCTCTAATTCCACCACTCTTTCCTAATTTAATATTAAACATATCGCAGTGATTGCCATCAACTAACATTTGTGCATCATTGCTATTAAATAATGATTCATCTGCCATAATTTTAATTGGACTTGCACTTTTTACTTCGTTTAATCTATATGAAAGTTCTCTATCAATGGGTGCCTCACAATATTCAATTTTATATTTTTCCAGACTTTTTAGTGTTTGAATTGCTTCATCAATATTCCAACCTTGATTAGCATCAAGCCTTAATTTTATTGTATCACCAATAACATTTCTAATTGCATGAATCCTTTTAACATCCTTTTTACCATTTTTTCCAAGTTTTACTTTAATTATTTTTAGGCCCATATCCATAATTGATTTCGCCTCTTCGGCCATTTTTTCTTTACTATCTAGGCTTACTGTATAATCTGTGTATAATTTTTTATTTACCTCACCTCCAAGATATTTGTATAATGGCAGATTTTTTTCTTTTGATGCAGCATCATAACAAGCTATATCGATAGCAGCCTTAATACTGCTGTTTCTGTAAATACATCTTTCAAGTGTTTCATAAATTTCATCATGATCAAAAATATTTTTTCCAATTAAACTTGATGTAAGAACAGGAGCAATAGACAAACAACTTTCAATAAGTTCACCATTAATTTTATTGTGTGGTGCAGATTCACCCCATCCATATGTCCCACTTTCTAAAATTACTTTTACAAAAATATTTTTCGAATAGGGCATCGAACCTAATGATGTAGTAAAGGTTCTTTTAAGTTCGATTTTATTATAAAAAATTTCAAAAGATTTAATTTTCATAAGTCTGATAAATTAGCTTTCCAAGTTTAGATAAAAAGGGAATCCCAATGGAATCATATTCATATATCCCGTCATTATAAATTTCATTTTCATTAACTTTTAAAGTTGCTGATAATAGAAACTCTATTTTTTTATTCTTATTAGTAATATATGCAGTTTCAGTTAGATGACCATATGCTAATCCAACTTTATTATAGATTTTAATATCCTTAGGAATAAGTTTTTTTGAATCACCAAACATGAAAAACTTAACATAACTATCCCAAAATTTTGGTTCATAATAATTACTATCACTTAATGTGTTTAGTCCCATACATTCAATCAAGAAATTATAGTATGAGTTACTTAAGTTAAATTTCTTATTTGGTTTATAGTTGTCTCTAAATATTATTTGCTTGGTAGTAGAATGTAAATCTTTTAATGAAATAAAATTTTTATTAGAAAAGTCAAATTTTGAATTAATTATTTCTCCTTTAAAGTAATATCCTTTACCAGTTTTTTCTTCTTTTAACTTACTTCTGACAACGCTTAAATTGGCTGAACCAGATTTTGTTCTGTAAATTTCTTTTCCATCATTGTAAAAAACATAAAATATATTTTCATTGTATTCTTTAGTGGAAAAGTTATGTGTAATATGTGTATTGAAAAAACCTTTTTTATTAAGTTCTCTTGAAATGTAATCCTTACCTAAAAAATCAAAAAGAATATTATAAGCTTCATTATCACTGATAATAAATATTTTTTTTATCAATTCTCTAAATGTGATTTGATTGTGTAAGGTATTATTATCACTAATAATCTCAATTTCTGAATCAAGATTAATATTTATTCCACTATCATTTAACTCAGTAAGTTTTTGAAGTGTTAAAGCAGAAACATGTAATTTTACAGTACTGGCTGGGTAATAATATAAATCGTCGTCTACATTAAAAAAATAGTCCTTAAACGAAACTTTATCATCTCCATTTCTTATAATTTCACTATAAATAATTTGTAAATTATGCTTATCTAGATTATCAATTATTTGTCTTATTTGTAAATCTTTAGAGTCTAATATTTTTTCTAATTTATCGTCACAAGAATTTAATAGATTAACAAGTAATATTAAACAAAAAATATTTATCCAATAATGTCTTTTCATCTATATGAAAAGTAATAAATAATTGACTATTTATTACTATCCTTGATTATTTGTTTTGATGACATAAAGCCAGGTGTTCCAGCTACACTTCCACATGGAAATATACCGGCACCACCGTAATAAATATTTTCATAATTGCTATAATTATAAAAGTTAGTATTGGGGTTTGAGGAAAAAGTTCTTTTATCAAAATTTTGTGAACCATCCATAGCAATATGATCAATATTTCCCTCAGGAAAAAAGAAAGTTTTATTCAAATCTTTGGGTGTGAGAAATTTTGTTCCAACTAAATCTTCTGGATTACTAATAAGCTTAGAAATTTTTTCAATAATATTTTGTTCAGCATAAATTAGATCATTAGAGTTTTTATTAAAAGAGAAATTTTTTGTGAAACATATTATTTTGTCAAAATTTTCAGAATTATTTAATTTTCTTTGTGCTGCACCGTCGGGATAAATTTGGATATAGCCAGGTGTATAATTATTCTGAGAGTTTAATGCCATTTGTCCTGAATCGTTCAAGCCATCAAGAGTATCTTGTGAAAAAACAAATCTAAAAGAGGTTTCAAGAGCTTTCTCTTTTTTCCATTCTACAGGTTTTTTAAAAAACATTGTTAACTTACCGCTACTTCCTAAATAATTTTTTTTCTCTATATGAGAGCTATTATCATTAAGAATTTTTGTAGGTGTAAGAGGATCAGTACAAAAAAGTAGATAATCATAATATATCTTGGAATCAAGATTGTTCTTAGTATAAGATATTCTTCCTTTGTTAGTATCTATATCATTAATTTCTGAATTTAGAATTGTTTCAATACCAAGTTCATTATTTAGCTTTAAAAGCTCATCAGAAATCTTCCATATTCCTTGTTTAACAAATCCCCAATAACCTCCAAAAACGGATCCAGAATCCATTAATGGAATTGTAAAAGAAGTGCCTTTTTCATTGTATGAACTTGGACTACTTTCAATTACTGTCATCCCCATATATACTTTTGTTTTTTCACTTGTGAAATAGTGATCTAATAGGTCTTTAGCTGAGCCTTTGATCCAAAGTTTAGTTAAGTCTTTCCCAATTTCGTTAACTGCTTGATCTAGATTTGGAGGGGTTCCCTCTTTGTAAATTTTTTGAATAAATTCAATTACCTTATTTTCATCATTTCTAAAAGCTTTTACATCACCTTTTTCGTTCCACCTATCTTTAAGTTCTTTTTCTAACAATGTAATATCTCTGAAAATTCTTGTTGGAGTATTATCATTTTCAAAATAAACAAGCTTAGGGTTTTCCGGACAAAAAGTTTTTATTTTTTTAGATAGTCCAGTTTCTTTATAAATGAAATTTGGCATCATTCCCAATACTGTTGCTCCTTGTGCAAAATCAATTTTTTTGCCATTGATTATTGTAGAATCTTTAACACATGCGCCCCCTACATAATTCTTTTTTTCAAGAACTGTTACATTAAAATCATGCTTTTTTAGATAATTAGCAGCTACTAATCCATTCACACCTGCACCTACTATTACAACATTTTTTTTCATTTTCTTACACCAAACATAATATTAAATCCAGGTGCCGGTTCGTAATACCTTGATCCAAAAGCATTTATTCTGATATTATCAAAATACTTCTCATTAAGTATATTGTTAAAACTAACAAAAGCATCAAATTTGGTTTTAGAAAAGCTTATTTGACTCAAGAATTTCAGATTAAAAATCGAATAATTTTCTATTTTACTATTATTAAAATTATCTGCATACATATCACCAGTTAATTTACAGTTTAATAATAAATTTAATTTATTATTTAATTTAAAATCTAAGTTAAAGTAGTGTGTGGAATTCGGTATTCCAGGCATTCTGTTATTATTCAAGCTATTTGAACTAATAGTAAAATCTAAAAACTTATATGAACCTATTGATGAAATATAATCAAAAGA
>JAYNRW010000084.1:0-5778 GCA_038114965.1 Flavobacteriaceae bacterium
TTGAGTGCATATAAAAGCTTTTACTTTATCATCAGGCTCAATATTAATTAAATTTTGAATTGCTCTTCCCTTTGACAACTTACTTCCTTCGGGAATTTCGTAAACTCTCATCCAAAAACACTTACCTTTTTGAGTAAAAAACAGCATATACTGATGATTAGTTCCAACAAATAAGTATTCTAAAAAGTCTTCACTTCTCCTAGTCCCTCCATTTTCTCCACCACCACCTCGGTTCTGAGTTTTAAACTCGGCTAGAGGAGCTCTCAGACTCTCTCCACCGTGAGAGATTGTAATAACAACTTTCTCGTCAGGAATCATATCTTCAATACTCAACTCTCCACCGGCGAACTCAATAACTGATCTTCTTTCGTCACCGTGTTTTTCTTTGATTTCAATGAGTTCTTCTTTTATAATAGACATTCTTCTCTCTTTATTATCAAGGATGTCTTTCAAATCTTTTATAAGCTCTAATAATTCTGCATGTTCATTTCTTAATTTATCTTGTTCTAAACCTGTTAATTGTCTTAATCTCATTTCAACAATAGCTTTGGCTTGAACCTCAGAAAGTGAAAACTCCTTAATAAGATTTTCTCTTGCATTGTCAGCATTAGATGATGATTTAATTATTTCAATAACCTTGTCAATATTATCAGAGGCAATAATTAATCCATCTAAAATATGGGCTCTTTCTTCTGCTTTTCTTAAATCATATTTAGTTCTTCTTACAACAACATCATGTCTATGATCAACAAAATACTTAATCATCTCTTTAAGATTTAAAAGCATAGGTCTTCCATTAACAAGAGCAATATTATTTACACTAAATGAAGATTGTAACTGAGTATATTTATAAAGTTTGTTCAAAACAATATTAGGAATAGCATCTCTTTTGAGAATGTATACTATTCTCATTCCTTTTCTGTCAGACTCATCTCTAATATTAGAAATTCCTTCAATTTTTTTATCATTAACTAGTTGAGCAGTTTTTTGAATCATATCAGCTTTATTCACCTGATATGGAATTTCAGTAACTATAATACATTCTCTGCCATTTACTTCTTCGAATGTTGCCTTTCCTCTCATAACTACTCTTCCTCTACCAGTTTGAAAAGCTTCTTTAACGCCTTCATATCCGTAGATTACACCACCAGTGGGAAAATCAGGAGCTTTTATAAATTTTATAAGTTCATCAATTTCAATATCATTGTTATCAATATATGCAACTGTTCCATCAATAACTTCTGAAAGGTTGTGAGGAGGCATATTGGTTGCCATACCAACAGCAATTCCAGAAGCACCATTAACTAATAGACTCGGAATTTTTGTAGGCAATACAGTAGGTTCATTAATTGAGTCATCATAATTTAATTGAAAGTCAACTGTATCTTTATCAAGATCTTCGACCATTTCCTCAGAAATCTTTTTCAGTCTTGCTTCTGTATACCTCATCGCCGCGGGACTATCACCATCAATTGATCCAAAATTACCTTGACCATCAACAAGCATATATCTTAAACTCCACTCTTGAGCCATTCTTACCATAGTATCATACACTGAACTATCTCCATGAGGATGATATTTTCCTAGTACTTCTCCTACAATAAAAGCTGATTTTTTATACTTACTATTAGATCTTAAACCAAGTTCACTCATTCCAAAAAGAACTCTTCTATGAACTGGTTTTAAACCGTCTCTTACATCAGGTAATGCTCTTGAAACAATAACCGACATTGAATAATCAATGTAAGCTGATTTCATCGCTTCTTCAATATTGATTGGGATTAATTTTTCTCCGTCTGACATACTTTTTTTGGTTTAATTTTCAAATATAATTATAAGACAAAAAAACTTCAGGATTAACAGAAAGGAATTTCATAAACTTATTAACATTATTTACAAAATTTTCACAATAATTTAAAATTGATTATTTATTAATATTATTTATTTATAATTTTATAAAATGGATGATAATTTTTCTTCTAGAGTTAAAGACGTAATTACCTACAGTAAGGAAGAGGCAATTAGACTTGGTCATGATTTTATAGGAACTGAGCATTTACTTCTAGGTATTTTAAGAGATGGAGGTGGAAAAGCAATTAAAATATTAAGTGCTTTAGACATTGATTTGGATTTTTTAAGAAAAAAAATCGAAATACTAAGTCCACCGAATCCGATAATGAATTACGAAGAGAACCTAAGAAAAAATCTTCATCTAACAAGACAAGCTGAAAGAGCCCTTAAAACAACATTTCTTGAAGCTAAATTATTTCAAGGTAATTCTATAAATACGGCTCATCTTCTTTTGTGTATTCTAAGGAACGAAAATGATCCAACTACAAAACTTCTCGAAAAACTCAATCTTAATTACGAAGTTGTAAAAGATCAATTTAAAGAGCTAATTTCTGAAAATAATGATGATTTTGAAGATATTTCAGCATCAAGCACATATGATGAAGAAGAAGAAAAAGAAGATGAATCAATAGAACAAAATCCTTTTACTGTTAAATCTGGATCATCAAAGTCTAAAAAGTCTAAAACTCCTGTCCTTGATAATTTTGGAAGGGACTTAACAGCATTTGCTTCCGAGGGAAAACTTGATCCTATCATTGGAAGAAATAAAGAAATTGAAAGAGTTTCTCAAATTCTTAGTAGAAGAAAGAAAAACAACCCTCTTCTAATTGGTGAACCAGGAGTTGGTAAATCTGCAATTGCTGAAGGCCTAGCATTAAGAATTATCGAAAGAAAAGTATCTAGATTACTTTACAATAAAAGAGTTATTTCGCTTGATTTAGCAAGTGTTGTAGCTGGAACAAAATATAGAGGTCAATTTGAGGAGAGAATGAAAGCTGTAATGAATGAACTTGAAAAAAACAGAGATATAATTCTTTTTATTGATGAAATACATACTATTGTTGGAGCTGGTGGTGCAATGGGAAGTTTAGATGCTTCAAACATGTTTAAACCTGCTCTTGCAAGAGGTGAAATTCAATGTATTGGAGCAACCACTGTTGATGAATACAGAAAATATATTGAAAAAGATGGTGCTTTAGAAAGAAGATTCCAAAAAATAATGGTTGAACCAACCTCAATTGGTGAAACAATTGAAATATTACAAAATATTAAAGATAAGTATGAGGATCATCATAATGTAAAATATACTGATGAGGCAATTGAAGCCTGTGTTAAATTAACTGACAGATACATTAATGATAGAAATCTTCCTGATAAAGCTATCGATGCGATGGATGAAGCAGGTTCAAGAATTCATATAACAAATATGGATGTACCAAAAGAAATAATTGAATTAGAGAATAAACTTGAAAATGTAAGAGAAAAGAAAAATTCTGTTGTAAAAAATCAAAAATATGAGGAAGCTGCCAAGCTAAGAGATGATGAGAAGAAATTGGAAAAAGAATTACTTACTCAACAAGAACAATGGGAAAGTGAATTAAAGAAAAAGAGAGAAATAGTAACTGATGTTAATATTACCGAAGTTGTATCCTTAATCTCTGGAATACCATTAAAAAAGATTGATAACACAACGAATGAAAAAAATATACAGTTTGATTTAGAAAGTAAACTAAAAGAAAGCATTATTGGGCAAAATGATGCAATTGATGTTGTTGTTAATGCTATTCAAAGAAACCAGACCGGTCTAAAAGATCCAAACAAACCGATTGGGTCATTCATCTTCCTAGGTCAGACAGGTGTTGGAAAAACACAGCTTGCAAAAAGTTTAGGAGAAGAATTATTTAACAGCAAGGATTCTTTAATAAGACTTGATATGAGTGAGTATATGGAAAAATTTTCTGTTAGCAGGTTAATTGGTGCTCCTCCAGGATATGTTGGCTATGAAGAAGGTGGACAATTAAGTGAAAAAGTTAGAAGAAAACCTTACTCAATTGTTTTATTAGATGAAGTTGAAAAAGCGCATCCTGATGTATTTAATATGATGTTACAAGTTTTAGATGATGGATATTTAACGGATAGTGTTGGAAGAAAAGTTGATTTTAAAAATACGGTTATAATCATGACATCAAACATAGGGACTAGAAAATTAAAAGATTTTGGAACTGGAGTTGGATTTGATACGGATTACAGAAAAAAAGAAAAAAACAAGCTTTCAACTGAAGTTTTGAAAAAAAGTCTTGGTAAAAAGTTTTCACCTGAGTTTCTAAATAGAATTGATGAAATTGTTGTATTTAATGAATTAGATAAAAATGAAATAGAGAAAATTGTAAAAATTGAAATCAAAAAATTTATTAATAGATTATCTGAAATTGAGTATAAAATACAAATTGATTCAAAAGCAATCTCATTTCTTGCTAAAAAAGGTTATAACAAAGAATACGGTGCAAGACCAGTCAAAAGAGCAATTCAGAAATTTATTGAAGATGAGATTGCTAAAATGATAGTGAAAAACAAGATAAAAAAGAATGACAAAATCGTTATAAGTCATAAAAAAGATAACGACAAGCTTGATTTTTCAGTTTCTACATAAAAATATATTTTTTTTTTCAAGAAAAGAATACCTTTGTCGGCTTAAACAAACCAAAAAGTTTTGAAGGTTATAAAGTTTGGAGGATCATCATTATCATCCAGTAAAAATATTTTAAAGGTTTTAAGAATTGTTGAAAGCTATAAAAAAGAAACAATTATTATATTATCTGCTTTTGGTAAAACAACAAATAATATAATTTCATGCGGACAACTTGCATCAAATAAAAAAACCAAATACAAAGAGTTATTTCAAGAAATTGAGTCGTATCATTACAATATAATTAGGGACTTAGTTGATATAAATTGTCAAGTAAAGATATTAACAGAAGTTCAAAAGAAATTTTTAGAGCTTGAAAATATTCTTGATGGAATTTATGGTGTTGGTGAATTAAGCAAGTCTATATTAGATAAAATTTCAACATTTGGAGAATTATTGTCATCTTATATTTTTTATGAAGTTTCAAAATTCAAAAAATTAAACAGCGAGTATGTTGACTCAAGAAATATTATTTACACTAAAAAGTCTAAGGGTAATAGTATAATTATAGATTTTGAAAGAACTAAACAAAATCTAGTTAATAGTTTAAATAAAAAAGAATTTGAGTTCCATGTGATGCCAGGTTTTATTGCTTCGAGCCATGATAATAAAACTATTACACTGGGAAGAGGAGGATCTGATTTCACTGCAAGTATAATAGCAAATATTTTAGATGCTAATAAATTAGATATTTGGACAGATGTTAGCGGTATGTTTACAGCTAATCCAAAAATTGTTAAACAAGCAATTCCAATTTCAGAGCTATCATATGAGGAAGCCATGGAGCTTTCTTATTTTGGAGCAAAGGTTATTTATCCTCCAACAATACAACCCTTGATTGAAAAAAATATTCCAATCAATATTAAAAACACATTTAAACCTAAAGAAAATGGATCTTTCATAGGTATAAAGTCAAAGAATAAGTTTTCTGCAATTAAAGGAATATCTCATGTAGATAATATTTGTTTACTTACTGTTGAAGGAGGTGGAATGGTCGGCACTCCTGGTTATTCCAAAAGGTTGTTTGAGTGTTTATCAAATGAAGGAGTTAATATTGTTATGATAACTCAAGCATCTTCAGAACATTCAATATGCATTGGAATTAATTCTTCAGATGCAGAATTTGCTAAAAATATAATTTCTGATGAATTTGAAAATGAAATTAACAACAATACACTCAAACATGTATTATTTGAAAAAGATTTATGTATAATAGCACATGTTGGCGATAAAATTAAAAA
>JAYNRW010000085.1:0-736 GCA_038114965.1 Flavobacteriaceae bacterium
AAAAATAAAGAGTATGAAAAGAAAGAAAAATAATTTCATATAAATGATATCCTCGATTCTTTTTTCTTTAATACTTGTTTTTTCAATTTTATTATTCATTAGAAATTGCAGGAAATTATACAGAAACATAAATCTGGGAAAAGATATTAACAGGTCCGATAACTCTAATTTTAGATTTAAAAAAATGATAAGATTAGCCTTTGGTCAATCTAAAATGTTTGATAAACCAATTGTAGGAATATTACATTTTATAGTTTATGTTGCTTTTGTTTTGATAAATATTGAGTTGCTTGAAATTTTAATTGATGGAGTTTTAGGTACTCATCGAGTTTTAGCTCCATATTTTGGTTCTTTTTATAATTTTTTAATTGCTTTTTTTGAGTTACTTGCTTTTGCAGTTATAATTAGTGTTGTTGTTTTTTGGATAAGAAGAAACTTTTTAAAAATAAAAAGATTTCTAAGTAATGATTTAAAAGGTTGGCCTAAAAATGATGCAAATTATATATTATACATTGAAGTTGTTTTAATGTTTTTGTTTTTAAACATGAATGCTACTGATCAGGTTTTGCAAAATGCTAATTATTCATATTATGGAGATTACGGTAGTTTTCCAATTAGTTCTTTTTTACTTCCTCTTTATGATAACTTTGAAGTTGCTAGCGTTGTTATTGTTGAAAGAGATGCATGGTGGCTGCTTCTGGTGGGTGTGGGATTTGGTCTGTAGAGTTTGTAAGGG
>JAYNRW010000085.1:746-2941 GCA_038114965.1 Flavobacteriaceae bacterium
ATTATTTATATTATTCAAAACATCTTCATATTCTTTTAGCATTTCCAAACACTTATTTTTCAAAGATAAAATCTGGCGGTGGTTTTGATAATTTAGATTCTGTATACAAAGAAGTAAAAGCAATGCTTGATCCCGCAGTTGACCCATATTCAACAAACAATACTAATCAACAAATTGAAAAATTTGGTGCTAATGATGTTTTTGATTTGAATTGGTTTCAATTATTAAATGCATACACATGTACTGAATGTGGAAGATGCTCATCAGAATGTCCTGCTAATCAAACAGGAAAGTTATTGTCTCCCAGATCAATTATGATGAAAACAAGAGATAGGATAGAGGAAGTCGGTAAAAATATTGATAAGAATAAGGTTTTTAAAGATGACGGTAAAAAACTGCTAAATGATTATATAACAAAAGAAGAATTATGGGCTTGTACGACTTGCAATGCATGTGTAGAGTCTTGTCCAATAGGAATAGATCCATTATCGATTATTATTGATTTAAGGAGATACATGGTAATGGAAGAATCTTCTGCTCCAACAGAAATTAATAATATGATGAATAATTTAGAAAATAATGGTGCACCCTGGCCATTTAACCAACAGGATAGATTAAACTGGATAAACAATTAAAATAATATGGAAAAAAAAGAAATTGATAATTTATTAAAAGAGAAGTTAGAAGACGGTGAACATGTAAGTCCTATATTGCCTAAAGGAATTAAGAATTACTTAATTGATATTGATGGTACAATATGTGACGACATTCCAAATGAAGAACCTGAAAGAATGGCAACTGCGGCTCTATATCCCGATGCTCTTGAAACTTTGAATAAATGGTATGATGAAGGACATGTTATATGCTTTTTCACCTCTCGAACAGAAGAACATAGAGGAGTAACTGAAAAATGGTTAAATGATCATGGATTCAAATATCATAGCATGGTTATGGGAAAACCTAGAGGTGGTAATTATCATTGGATAGATAACCATTTGGTTAAAGCAACTCGATACAATGGTAAATTTACAGATCTAATTCAAAAAACTGCTACAATTCAAGTATTTGATGACGAAAATTAAAAAATGAATATTCTAACCATCAGAGAGCTAAAAGATAAAGGTATAGAGCCTGAAATTTTATTTTGGGTTGGATGTGCTGGATCCTTTGATGATAGAGCAAAAAGAATTACTAAATCATTTGCTAGTCTCCTAAATAAGGCTGGCGTTTCATTTGCTGTTCTTGGAAAAGAGGAAAGTTGTACAGGTGATCCTGCAAAAAGAGCCGGTAATGAGTTTTTATTTCAAATGCAAGCAGTATCAAATATTGAAGTTTTAAATCAATATAATTTTAAAAAAATTGTTACAACTTGCCCTCATTGTTTTAATACTCTTAAGAACGAATATCCTGAACTTGGTGGTAAATATGATGTTATTCATCATACTGAACTATTGTCAACATTAATTTCGGAACAAAAAATAAAAATAGATAACTCAGAATTTAATGGGAAAAAAATAACATTTCATGATCCATGTTATTTAGGAAGAGCCAATAAAGTTTATGAACCCCCAAGAAAATTAATTGAATCTTTGAACGCAGATCTGAAAGAAATGAAAAGTTGTAAAGAGAAAGGGTTGTGTTGTGGGGCAGGAGGTGCTCAAATGTTCAAAGAATCTGAGAAAGGTAATAAGGAAATTAATATAAAAAGAACTGAAGAAGCTCTAGAAACTAAATCTGAAATAATTGCTGCTGGTTGTCCATTCTGTAATACAATGTTAACTGATGGAATTAAAAACAAAGAAATGGAAGACAAAGTACATGTTTATGATATTGCTGAATTATTAGATAAATCAACTTAACTTATGATTGTAGACTTTAATCTGTTAGATGATTCATCAAGAGTTTGGATTTTTCAATCTGATAAAATAATCTCAGATGATAAAATTGATTTAATAAAGTCTGAGTTAAAAACATTCCTTCCAAATTGGTCTTCTCATGGTAAAGAACTTAAATGCTCTTTTGAGATAAAATTTAATTTATTTATCATAATTGGTGTTGATAGTTCAGTTAATAATGCTTCTGGATGTTCTATTGATACCCTTACAAACTTTATTTTTGAGATTCAAAGTAAAATAAACCTTAATTTTTTTAATAGACTTGCAATTGCTTATAAATTGAATGATAAAATATATATT
>JAYNRW010000085.1:2956-5733 GCA_038114965.1 Flavobacteriaceae bacterium
AGCAAAATCAAAGAAATGATAAAGAGTAATGAATTTTTTTCAGATACTATTGTCTACAATAATTTGGTTAAAACAAAAAAGGAGTATATTGATACTTGGGAAACCATTGCAATTAATAGTTGGCATAAAAATCTATTTATATGAGATTATTATATATTTTATTTTTCTTTTCATTTTTTATTTCCTTTTCACAATCTCCATTAATTACAATTGATGAATCTAACCAGAAAAAATGGGTTGATAGTGTATATCAATCCCTTTCTCAAGAAGAAAAAATAGGACAACTATTTACCGTTTGGGTAGCAACAAAATATGGAAAAGAAGAAATAGATCATATTTCAAATCTTATCAAAAAATACAAATTGGGAGGATTAATATTTTCTTTAGGAAATATTAAAGATCAAGCTGATGCAACAAATCACTTTCAAAGCATCTCAAATGTTCCATTATTAATTGGAATGGATGCTGAGTGGGGTATTGGTATGAGACTAGATGACGCTTTTTCATTCCCTTATAACATGACTCTTGGTGCAGTTGAGGATAATGAATTAATTTATAAAGTAGGAGAGAGAATTGGACAACACGCTAATCGACTTGGTGTACATATTAATTTTGCACCTGTTGTTGATATTAATACTAATCCAGATAATCCAATTATTGGTTCAAGATCTTTTGGAGAAGATAAATACAATGTAGCAGATAAAGCATTGTCATATATGAAAGGAATGCAATCTAAAAATCTACTAGGTTCAGCTAAACACTTTCCAGGGCACGGTGATACGAAAACAGATTCTCACTATACTTTACCATTAATTTCTTTTAGTGAAGAAAGAATCGATAGTATAGAGCTTTATCCATTTAAGAAACTGATCGACAATAACATTGCTTCAATTATGACTGCTCACTTGAATATTCCAAGTCTTCAGGAAGGCAATTTGCCATCTACATTGTCTAAAAAAATATTAACTAATTTACTTAAAGATGATCTTGGTTTCCAGGGATTAATTGTGACTGACGCATTAGATATGAAGGGTGTTGTTGATTTTTCAAAAAAAGAGTACGCTGACGTGAGTGCAATGAATGCTGGTAATGATATATTATTAATGCCAAATGATTTAGACGAAAGTGTTAAACAAATAAAAAAAGCACTTTCAAGAAAAAAAATATCTAATGAAAGACTTGAAGAATCTGTGAAAAAGATATTAATGGCTAAATATAAGGTTGGTTTACATGAATTTAAACCTATTGTAAAAACAAATATTGTTGAAGAAATGAATGAAGAAGTTGATTATGCTCTATTAGATAAAATTGCTTCCGAATCTATAACAATAGTCAAAAATGAAAATCAAATTTTACCCTTTAGAAATGTAAGTGATGAAAAAATTGGATATTTAAAACTTGGAGATGATAATCACGATTCATTTCTAAATTTCTTAAATAAATATCATAGAATTGAAGAAATTCAAATTGATGATGATTTTAATTATAAAAAATTATCTAATTATGATAAAATAATCATAGGGTTTCACAAGACAGATAAATCTCCATTTGAAAAATTCAGATTTGAAAAACAAGAAGTTGATTTAATTGAAAATATCAAGAAATTGACTGATTTAGTACTCGTTATTTTTGCTAAACCTTACAGTGTGTCAGATTTAAATATAAATCATATTGAGTCTATTGTTATAGGATATCAAAATTCTGAAGTTTTTCAACAGAAAGCAGCTCAAGTAATTTTTGGTGCTATTCCTGCCAAAGGAAAATTACCGGTTAGTATTCATAAAAATATTCCTGTCAATACTCAAATTAAAACTAAAAAGCTTAATACGGTTGGATTTTCTCATTACTTGAATAAAGGTTTTGATGAAAAGAAATTAAATAAGGTAGATTCTTTAATTAATTATGCTATTAAAAAACAAATGCTCCCTGGAGCACAATTGGTAGCGATGAAGGATGGACACATAGTTTACAATAAATCTTTTGGTTATTTTACATACCAGAAAAAAAAAAAAGTTAATTCAGAAACTCTTTTTGATTTAGCTTCTTTGACAAAAATCTTAGTTAGTGTTCCTTTAATGATAAAAGAGTTTGATTCAAATAATCTAAATTTAAGTTCAACTTTATCAGATATATTGTATGATGAAAATCTCGGAAACAAATCAAATTTAAGATTTGATGAAATGTTTTCTCATCAGTCAGCGTTAATACCTTGGATACCTTTTTATGAGGAAACTCTTGATTCTTTGAAAATAAATCAAGTAGATAAATTCTATAGCACTTTTAAAACAAATAAATTTTCAACTCGTGTTAGTGAGAATTTATATATGAATAACTATTGGAATGATACAATATTTAAAAGATTAATCGATAGCGATTTGTTGGATGTTAAAAAATATAAGTACAGTGATGTGCCTTATTATTTTATCAAAAAATATTTTGAAAAAAAATATAATTCATCTCTTGATGATATAATTAAAGAAGAAGTTTTTAATAAGATTGGAGCATTTTCACTAACATATAACCCAAGATTTAATTATGAAATAAGTCAAATTGCACCTAGTGAAGAAGATGATTATTTTAGATTCAGTAAAATTCAAGGTTTTGTTCATGATATGGGAGCTTCAATGCAAGGAGGTGTTGGAGGTCATGCTGGATTATTTGGAACCGCAGAAGATGTATCAAAAGTGATGCAACTTTTTTTAAACAAAGGTACTTATGCTAATAATAAAATTTTTTCCTCTATTAACTTTGATTTATTTAATAAAAGACATTTTAAT
>JAYNRW010000086.1:0-5722 GCA_038114965.1 Flavobacteriaceae bacterium
AACCCGCTTGATCAAACTAGCGGGTTTTTAGTTTGCTCAAGTGGAATAGGAATGTGAAATGAGTAAATTAAAAATAGGTATACAAAAGAGCGGTAAACTTTACAACGGCTCGATAGATCTTTTGAACCGTGCTGACATAAAGTTTGACCAAACAAAAAATCAGCTCATACATCTTTCAAAAAACTTTCCACTAGAAATCTATTTTTTGAGAAACTCAGATATTCCTAAATATGTTGAGGATGGGGTTTTAGATATAGCAATAATAGGGAATAATCAGCTTTTAGAAAGCGGTTCAGATATAAAGATCACAGAAAAACTTGGATTCTCTAAATGTAGATTGTCTCTAGCAATACCGAAAGAAAAATTATTTTCTGATATTGGTTTTTTTGAGAATAAGCTAATCGCTACATCCTATCCAAAATCAACAAAAAAATTCTTTAATGATTTAAATATTTCTGTAAGGATTCATAAGATTTCTGGATCAGTTGAAATTGCTCCAAATATTGGTTTAGCGGATGGAATTTGCGATCTTGTAAGTACGGGATCAACTTTAGAAAATAATGGATTAAAAGAAGTAGCCCTTGTTCTTGAATCTGAGGCGGTGCTTATAGAATCAGCAACAATAACTGCTGAAAAACAATCTACTTTGAATGAGCTATTATTTAGAATTCGTTCTATTATCGGCGCAGTAAATAAGAAGTATATTTTATTTAATATTTTAAATGAAAATGTTGATGATATAATTCATCTTTTGCCAGTGCTTAAATCCCCGACAATTTTAAAGTTAAAAAGACCAGGCTGGAGCTCAGTGCATGCTGTCATCGATAAAGAAAAATTTTGGCAGATTGTTTCCAAAATTAAAGAAAAAGGTGCTCAGGATATTTTAGTAATGCCTATTGAGAATATTATATCATGATAAGCTATTTAAAAAATCCTGAAATACAATCTTGGGAAAAGATTTTTTGCCGACCAAAATTAGAAGAAAAAAAACTTAGTCAAATTGTAGAAAAAATCTGGGATGAAGTTAGATTGAAAAATGACAATGCATTGAGGGAGCTAACCAAGAAGCTTGATGGTTGCGAAATTCAAGATTTTAAAGTTTCAGAATCAAGGATTGAACAATCAAAAAATAATATTGATATAGAATTAAGGAAGTCAATTTTAGTTGCTTATGATAATATTTTCAGGTTTCACAATTCTCAGATTAAACCACATGCAAAAATAGAAATATCTCCTGGGGTTAAATGCTGGAGAGAGTCTAGGCCAATAAATAATGTGGGTTTATATATACCAGGTGGATCTGCTCCATTATTTTCAACTCTATTAATGTTGGGTATTCCAGCAAAAATTGCTGGTGTGAAAAATATTAATATTGTTACTCCTCCAAATAGAGATGGTGAAATTGATGATGTCATTTTATATGTGGCATCAATATTGAAAATTTCGAATGTTTTTAAAATTGGTGGGGCTCAATCAATTGCAGCTTTATCATTGGGAACAAATACGATTCCAAAAGTTGACAAAATTTTTGGTCCAGGAAACCAATACGTTACTAAATCTAAATTTTTTGCAAGCAATAATGGAACAGATATTGATATGCTTTCAGGGCCAAGCGAAGTATTTATCATTGCAGATAAAACGTGTAATCCAAAATATGTTGCTGCTGATCTGCTTTCTCAGGCTGAGCATGGACCAGATAGTCAGTTCATTTTAGCAACAGATGATAAAAGTGTAATTGCAAATGTGCAAAAAGAAATTGAAGAACAGTTATTAAGCTTACCAAGAGCAGAAACTATTATGAAATCAATCAAAAATAGTTTTTTAGTTAATTTTGAAAATATCAATGATTGTGTAAAGCTAAGTAACTTTTATGCTCCAGAACATTTAATCATAGCATCAAAAAATTTTGAAAATCATATTGACAAAATAATAAATGCTGGTTCTGTTTTTTTGGGAAATTACAGTTGTGAAAGTGCAGGAGATTATGCAAGCGGTACGAATCATGTTTTGCCAACTGGTGGTTTATCTTTAACACGGAGTGGTGTATCAGTTGATAGCTTTTTAAAAACAATAACTTTTCAGAAATTGACTTCAAATGGACTCAGATCAATAGGTCCAGCGATAATTAATATGGCTGATGCAGAAGGTATGCATGCGCATTCAAATTCGGTTAAAATTAGATTGGATAAATAATAAATGTTTGATCTTGATAAAATTGTTCGTCAAAATATAAGAGAGCTGAAAGCATATGAAAGTGCAAGGTCACTTCTTAATTTAAATGATTATACCCTTTTAGATTCTAATGAAAATCCTTTCGGAAGTTATAATCGATATCCAGACAATAATTATCCCAGATTAAAAAAATATTTATCAAAATTTTTAGATACTTCTAGAAAAAATATTTTTATAGGTAATGGAAGTAATGAATTAATAGATCTAATGTTTAAAATATTTTGTAATCCGCAAAAGGATTCAATCTTTTGTTTTTATCCTACCTATGGTATCTATGAGACATATGCAAAAATTGCTGATGTAAATATTATTTCAGAAAAATTAGATGATAATCATACAGTTAAAAAAGATTCACTAAATAAGCATTATAAAAATGAAAATTTAAAAATTATTTTTTTGTGTTCCCCTAACAACCCTACGGGCAATATAATTGACAAAAAAATTATTGAGTCTGTTCTTTCACGATTTCAAGGAGTTGTAGTAGTTGATGAAGCATACATTGATTTTTGTATAGAATATTCCTGTATTGATCTTTTAGAAAAATATAAAAATCTAATCATATTAAGAACAATGAGTAAGGGATTAGGGTTAGCTGGTGGCAGAATAGGATATGCTATTTCAAGTAAAAATATAATTAATTATTTTTCGAAAGTATGCCCTCCATACAATGTGAGTTCCCTAAATGAAGAAGCTGGAATAAAATGCTTAAAAGATCCCATTTTAATTCAAAAAAGAATAGAATTAATAAAAAATGAGCTTGCCATTTTGGAAACCAAATTAAAAAAAATAAAAGGCATAAAAAAAGTTTACAATTCAAAAGCAAACTTTATTTTAGTTAAAGTTCAAGATCCAATAGGGCTTTTTGAATTTTTGGTAAAAAATAAAATTCTGGTAAGAGATAGATCTAACTTGCTAAGAGATAGTCTTAGATTAACAGTTGGGACAGTTTCACAAAATAAATTGTTACTGAAAACTATAGAAAAATATTATGAATAAAATACTATTTATTGATCGAGATGGTACTCTAATAATAGAGCCTAAAGACACGTTTCAAATTGATAGCATTGAAAAGTTGGAATTTTTACCAGGGGTAATTTCTAATCTTTCAAAAATATTCAATGAATTAGAATACAAACTTGTATTGATAACTAACCAGGATGGGCTTGGAACAAAATCTTTCCCAACTGAAAGTTTTTTAGCTCCTCAAGAAATGATGTTAAAAACATTTGAAAGTGAGGGTGTGTTCTTTGAGGATATTTTTATCGATAAAAGTTTTCCTGAAGATAATTCAGAAACTAGAAAACCAAAAACAGGGTTCCTTCAAAAATATATTTACGGTAATTATGATATGAAAAATTCATATGTAATTGGTGATAGAACTACAGATGTTGAGCTAGCGCAGAACCTAGGGTGTGGTAAAATATTTATCGGAGAAGATTGTAAACTAAAAACTGATTTAACCACACAATCTTGGAATGAGATATACAATTATTTAAAAACAGTTCCAAGAACCGCAAATGTAAATAGAGTAACTAACGAAACAAAAATTAGTATTTCGCTTAATTTAGATAATGAAAAAAATTACAACATAAATACCGGGATAGGATTTTTTGATCATATGTTAGAGCAATTTGCTAAACATGCTCAAATTCAACTTATTGTAGATTGTAACGGTGACCTTCATGTAGACAAACATCATACAATTGAGGATATTGCAATTTCGATCGGCGAAGCATTTAATCAAGCACTAGGTATGAAAAAAAGTATCAACAGATATGGTTTTGTTTTACCGATGGATGATTGCCTAGCAACAATAGCCTTGGATTTCGGGGGACGACCTTGGCTTGAATGGGATGTGGATTTTAAAAGGGAATACATCGGAGAAGTACCAACAGAGCTGTTTATGCATTTTTTCAAATCTTTTTCAGACTCAGCAAAATGTAATTTGAATATCAAAGCAACAGGAAATATTGAGCATCACAAGATTGAGGCAATTTTTAAAGGATTTGCAAAATCTGTAAGAATGGCTATTGATAAAAATTCTATTTATGAAGTACCTAGCACAAAGGGAATTTTATGATTGCGATCATACAATATAATGCTGGTAACATATTATCAGTTTATAATGCAATTGATAGACTGGGTTATGATTGCATTATCACAAATGATCACAAAAAAATTAAAGATGCTGATAAGGTTATTTTCCCTGGTGTTGGAGAAGCATTTTCTGCTATGAAATATTTAAGGTCTAATAAATTAGATAAATTAATTCAAAACTTAGAGCAACCCGTACTTGGTATATGCCTTGGAATGCAGCTGATGTGTAATTCTAGCGAAGAAGGACCCACTCAATGCTTAAAAATTTTCCCCAATGATGTTGTAAGATTTAAAAACAATGATCTTGTACCTCACATGGGTTGGAATAATTTTGAATCAGCGGATACCAAATTATTAAAAGGGGTAAAAATAAGTGATGACCTATATTATGTTCATAGCTATTATGTAGAGGTGGGGGAAAGCACAACAGCAATATGTAATTATCAGATTAATTTTAGTTCAATTATTGAACATAATAATTTTTTTGGTACACAATTCCATCCTGAAAAATCTTCATTAATTGGGGAAAAAGTTTTAAAAAATTTTTTATTATTATGAAAATTATTCCTGCTATAGATATAATTGATGGAAAATGCGTCAGGCTAAAAAAAGGCGATTATAGTCAAAAAAAAATATATAGTAACAACCCGTTAGAAATCGCAAAATCTTTTGAAGAACTTGGTATATCACATCTTCATGTAGTTGACCTGGATGGTGCAAGATTAAAAGCTATACAAAGTCAAAAAATTTTAGAAAAAATAGCACTTAACACTAACCTTAAAATAGACTTTGGAGGGGGAATTAATTCATTAAAAGATGCTGAAATAGCATTTGAAAGTGGAGCTTCTCAAATCACTTGTGGAAGTATGGCTGTTGATGATCAAATGAAGTTTTTAAGATTAATTGAATTATATGGAAGTGAGAAAATAATTTTAGGTGCAGATCAAAAAAATGGAAAGATTGTTATTGATGCTTGGAGAAAAAAATCCTCATACAATATAATTGATTTTATCAAACATTATGAAAAATATAATATAAAGTATGTGATTTGCACAGATACAAGTAGAGATGGAATGCTTAATGGCCCATCAATTAAACTTTATAAGGAAATTATTAAACAAACAAATATAAAATTAATTGCTAGTGGGGGAGTAAGAAATGTTAATGATATATCAAAATTAAAAAAAATAAGATGCTTCGGGGCAATAATTGGTAAGGCTATCTACGAGAATGAGATAGATCTCAAAGAATTATGTTGAAGAAAAGAATAATTCCATGTCTTGATATAATAGGTGATAGAACTGTAAAAGGAACTAATTTTTTAAACCTAAAAGATGCGGGTGATCCAATAGAATTATCTAAGAGGTATATTGAAGAGGGCGCAGATGAATTA